>CALMFJ010000154.1 GCA_937862865.1 uncultured Pseudomonadota bacterium
GGCAAAAGCACTTTTCTGCGCACTTTCAACCGTATGAACGACCTCCAGGAGGATGTCCGGATCGAAGGCAATATGTATGTGCACGACGAACGCCTTCGGGACATGGACATAATCAACCTGCGAAAGAAGGTAGGAATGGTCTTTCAGCGCCCCAACCCCTTTCCCTTCACGGTATACGAGAACATGGTCTATGGCCTCAAGGTGCACGGCATGGCGGGCAGGCGGACCATGAGAGAAATAGTCGACCGCTGCCTTCACTCGGTAGGGCTTCTCGACGAACTCAAGGACAGGCTGCATACGCCGGCGCTCGAACTCTCGGAGGAGATGAAGCAACGCCTGTGCATTGCCCGCCTCCTGACCGTCGAGCCCGAGATCATCCTCCTCGACGAGCCCTGCTCCGCTCTTGACCCCATAGCCACGATGCGGATCGAGGAACTCATGATGGAGCTCAAGGAACGGTACACGATCCTCATCGTAACCCACAACATGCAGCAGGCCGCCCGTGTTTCCGACTACACCGGCTTCATGCTGCTCGGGGACCTCGTGGAATTCGGGGAAACCTCCCAGATATTCACCTCACCCAGGGATGAGAGGACAGAGGGTTACATAACCGGTCGATACGGATAGAAACCGTTCTACGTCCCGCGTTCTACGTTCTGCGTTAAAAGATTTGAAAAAATTGCAATTAATTCGTAAAAATATATTAAATTCTATTTTTCTCAGGCAACATTGTGTAACGTATAACCTGGAACGTAGAACCTGGAAGGCAGAACGTAGAACGTAGAACCATTATCTCCCGGAGGGGCCATGGGCAATTATCTTGAAGTCATCGAATGGTTTGACGATACCGGTAAGGAGATCGCGCACAGGGTACCCCGGGAGGGGTCGGGAGACATCAAGTACGGCGCTCAACTTACGGTGCGCGAGAGCCAGGCGGCCATATTCTTCTATGAAGGGAAGGCGTACGACGCGGTAGGTGCCGGACGCTATACCCTGACCACTCTCAACATCCCTATCATCACGAAGCTCCTGAGCCTGCCGTGGGGATTCACGAGCCCTCTCCGTGCCGAGGTCTATTTTATCAACGCAAAAACATTCCCCAACCTTGCCTGGGGAACGCGGGACCCGGTAGCGTTCAAAGACTCCACGCTCGGGCTCATCCGCTTAAGAGCGTTCGGCATGTTCAATATCAGGGTCATCCAGCCGTCGCTTTTCGTCAACACCCTCGTAGGGACAAAGGCTTCCTATACGGTGGAAGACATCGAAGAGTACCTCGGCAAGATCGTGCTGTCCCGCTTCAATGATTATCTTGGCGAGAACCTTGACACCCTTCTTAATCTCCCCGGCCGCTACGATGAGATATCCGCGGGCCTGAGCGGTCTCGTTCAGAAGGACTTCTCGCATTTCGGGATCGAGCTGTCGGGCCTTTTCATCAACTCGATAACCCCTCCGCAGGAGGTGCAGCAGGCGATCGACGACAAGAGCAGGCTTGCAATGTTCGACGACCTCAACAAACTCCTGAAGATGAAGACGGCGATGGCGATGGAAACGGCGGCGCAGAATCCCTCGCAGGCGGGCGCCGGTCTCGGGATGGGCCTGGGATTCATGATGCCCGCCATGTACGCGGAAAGTATGAAGGGGGCCTCTCACCCCGCCGAAACGATAAAATGCCCCGAATGCGGAAACCCCGTCGCACCCAGCGCGCAGTTCTGCCAGGCCTGCGGGCATCACCTGCTTGTCGTTGCGCAGTGCCCCGAATGCCATAAGAACCTGCCAGCGAATGCGCGCTTCTGCCCGTCGTGCGGATGCGCGGTAACGAAGGAACAGGGACCGGTCGCATGCCCCAAATGCGGATATGAGAACCTGCACGGCTCTATATTCTGCAACAAGTGCGGGGAAAAGATCACCTAGCGATGCGGATAGAGCATGAATGCCCGCAATGCGGGGCCCCCGTTGTCCTTGACGAGACCGACAGGCTGCTCTCGTGCGGTTTCTGCAAAACAAAACTGTTCATACAGGCTGCGGACCATTTCAGATATAGCATACTACCGCACGATCCATTTCTCGAGGACGTGTTCTACGTCCCGTACTGGCGGTACAGGGGCATGCATTTTCTCTGCAAGACGGGCGGGGTGGAGAACGGTCTTATCGACAAGACATTTCTGGCCGCAGACATCCCCGGTATTCCGCAATCCCTTGGCCTGCGGGCCCAATCCCTGAAGCTTACATTTGCCAGGCCCGGAAAAAACACGCATTTCCTGAAACCCGCCGGCGCTTTTGACCTATCGCTCGCAGCCGCGAAAAACACCGTCGAGTATGACCTCGTCCGCACTGAGGACACCCGGATCGTCAGGACCTCAGAAGACGATTATGATATCGTCCCCGAGGTCAGGCTGGAGATAAGAGAGGAACACATCTATCACGAAACATTCCTGGCCGACACGGTGAGCATTATCTACGCGCCCTATTATGTACGCAGCAATAAGGTCTACGATGGCGTAACTGACGATGCGACCGGCTCCGAACCGGGCAGGGTCCTCGGTGCAGAAACAACAGAGGGTGCCTGGAAGGTGTCCTTCCTGCCGACGATATGCCCGAACTGCGGATGGGACACCATTTCCGGGCGGGACAGCTGCATCGTCTTCTGCGCGAAGTGCGACAGGGCGTGGCGCGTCACGGAAAAGGGGCTCTTCCCGTCAGAATTTTCCCGCCTCGCATCGAACGCGCCTCACGGCGGGCCCAGGGTATACCTGCCCTTCTGGCGCGTCTCGGTCACCATGACCGGGACCAGGCTCGATTCATACGCAGACTTCATCAGGTTTGCAAACCTTCCCCGGGCATTGCAGCCTTCCTGGGAAGACAAGCCCTTCTATTTCTGGCTCCCCGCGTTCAAGACCACACCGTCTGTTTTTTTACGCACAGCAAAACAGCTCACCATAGCAAGCCCGGAGGGTGCAGGCCCTGCGCTGCCCCCGGTCGCGATCATCCCCGTCAACCTGCCGCTCGACGACGCCTTCAGCGCCACGAAAACCGTCATCTCCGACCTGACAATGCGGAAAAAGACCTTTCTCCCCACCCTGCCGGATATAACAATAGCGGTCCGCGAGGCGTCCCTGGTGCTTCTCCCGTTCATCGAAAACAACCAGGAACTGGTCCAGCCCGATATAAATTTCAGCCTGTTCAAGAACACACTCAAGGTCGGTGGGAACATCTGAAAGACGGTTTCACGGACGGTTGGGAATCTTTATCAAAGACAAACCTTGGATTCCGGTGTCAGGCACCGGAATGACGACGAAATTGTAATTGCGACACAGTCTCTTCGTCAGAACAACGACAGGTGGTAGGATCCCGGCGCTTTGCGCAGCCGGCAGGGGGGAACTTTTTTGCCGGAGACCTGAGACCGTCTGATGAATCAGACGTTGAAGCGGATGTGGAGGATGTCGCCGTCCTCTACCATGTATTCCTTTCCTTCGAGGCGGAGCAGTCCTTTCTCCCGGGCCGCGTGCTCACTGCCGCAGGCGATAAAATCCTCTATATTGCTGCCCTCGGCGCGGTTGAACCCTTTTTCCATGGCGGGGTGTATCCTGCCGGCCGCCCTGACGCAGGGTGTCCCCCGGGGGATGGTCCAGGCCCGCATTACCTTACCCACGATGGTATAAAATGTTATGAGGTCCAGGATGCGGTAGCCGACGTGGATTATCTTCTCGATCGAGAATTCCTCCATCCCGTATAACTCCATGAAGGATGCCCTTTCGTCTTCCGGAAGGACGCTCAGGTCCTGTTCCAGTTTGCCGCATATATAGACGACCTCTCTGCTGCGCTCCCTGGCCGCATCCTCGATCTTTGGGACCGGCACCTCCGAAAGTGCATCCTCGTCGACGTTGGCAATATAGAAAAGCGGTTTTGTGGTGATCAGGTCGAAGCTGCGGATGATGCCGCTGTCCGCCTCGTCGAAATCCTCCATCCGCACGAAACGGCCGGAATCGAGGTACCCCTTGACCCGCAAAAGAAGCTCCATCTCCGCTTCGCCCTTGTCTTTCGAGATCTTCGCCAGGCGCTCGATCTTTTTGATACGGTCTTCAACGATCTCGAGGTCCGAAATGATTATCTCCGTCTCAACGATGTCCATGTCCCTCGCCGGGTCTATGTCCTCGTAGACATGCGGTACCTGGCCGGCGGTGAACGCCCGTATGACATGGGCCGTCGCATCGACGTTGCGGATGTGCGCGAGGAACCTGTTGCCAAGGCCCTCACCCTTGTGGGCATCTTTGATGAGGCCGGCAATATCGGCGAACTGGATGGTGGTCTCGACAACCTTCTCCGGCTTCAAGAGCCCGGCGAGACGGAACAGCCTGCGGTCGGGCACCGGGACAACGCCCACGTTCGGGTCGATCGTGCAGAAAGGGTACGGCTGGCACGGAACGGCGAGTGACGTTAAAGCGTTGAAAATGGTTGATTTCCCTGAATTGGGAAGGCCTATGAAACCGCACGCGAAGCTCATGGCCCCCCCTCACTCCGGACCGCGCTTATTGTAGATGCTCATTGCTTTCGACCCGCCCTCGCGTACGAAAACATCGAGGGCTTCGCATGCCACATCGATGACCTCTGCGAGCTCCTGCTGCCTTTCGTACTCAAAGCGTGACAGGACGTATTCCTCCGCAGGCATCGCAGGGTTCCTGCCGATGCCTATCTTCAGGCGGTAAAAATCCTGCGTCCCCAGGCTTTCGATTATGGAGCGGACACCCTTGTGCCCTCCGTCCCGGCCGCCGAGGCGTATCTTCATCTTACCGAAATCCATGTCCAGATCATCGTGAATGATGATGATGGAGCCCGGAGGGACGGAAAACTTACCGACCAGTTTGCCGACCGGGCCTCCGGACAGGTTCATGTATGTATCGGGCTTTGCAAGGACCAGGTCATCTTTCAACCCGGTCCTGCAACCCGAATCTTTCTTTTTGAGCGGGATTTTGAAGCGTTCCGAAAACCGGTCTATCACGAGATAGCCGATATTGTGCCGTGTGAACGTATACTCCGAGCCTTTATTGCCAAGCCCGCATAACAGATGCAAAAGATATTACTCCTCTTTCTCTTTCTCCTCCGCGGCGCCTTCCGATGCCTCTGCGGCGCCCCGTGCCTTTTCAACCGTCGGCGGTATTATGCTGAGGATGGCTATATCGCCGTGCTCCACCAGCTTGACACCCGGCAATGAGAGATCGCTGACATGGATCGAATCGCCGATATCGAGTTCGGTAATATCGAGCGTGAGTTCCTCCGGGATCTGGCTGGGAAGGCATTCGACGCGGATTGAACGCAGGTGTACATCGATGATCCCGCCGAGGACCTCGCCTTTTGCCTTTCCTTTGAGATGAATGGGCACCTCCACCTCGACGGTCTCTTCCATGGACACCTGGAAAAAATCGATATGCAGGACATTGACCCCGAGGCCGTCCCGCTGCACTTCTTTGACCATCACGGGCCTTTTGTCGATTGCGGCGCCGTCGCTGATCTCCATGTCGAAAATGACGTTGCGTTTCATATGACGGGTGATATTCTCCCAATCGCGCGCTGAAACCGTTATCGAAACCGGCTCGACATGCGTCCCGTAAAGAACGCCCGGTATCCGCCCTGCTGCCCTTAACTTGCGCACGACTCCCTTTCCTTTCGAGTTTCTTTTGTCTGCCTTGATCAAAACCTGTTCCATACTGTTCCTCCCAACTATATGAACAACGAACTTACGGATGCATCGCTGTGTATTCGCTTGATCGCCTCACCGAGAATGGGCGATACATCCAGCACTTTTATCTTCTTCGATCTCCTCCCTTCTTCCGACAGGGGGATCGTATTGGTCGCTATCAATTCCTTCAGAGGGGAATCATTGATGCGCTCAATGGCCTTTCCTGAGAGTACGGCGTGCGAACAGCACGCATACACCATTTTGGCCCCGTTATCAATCAGGGCCTGCGCCGCCTGGACGATCGTACCGCCCGTATCGATCATATCATCGATGAGTATGGCCGTCCTGCCCTTAACATCACCGATGACGTGCATGACCTTCGACTCATTCGCCTTTTCCCGCCTCTTGTCAATGATCGCGATGGTCGCGTTGATCCGTTTTCCCAGTTCCCGGGCGCGTTCCACGCCGCCCGCATCGGGAGAGACGACAACGATATCCCCTTTGATCTTTTTTATGTAATCGAACTGAACGGGAAGAGCGTAGAGGTGGTCCACCGGTATATCAAAAAAACCCTGGATCTGGCCTGCGTGAAGGTCCATGGCCAGTATCCTCGATGCGCCCGCCACGGTCACGAGGTTGGCAACGAGCCGCGCCGAGATCGAGGTCCGGGGGATGACCTTGCGGTCCTGCCGGGCATAGCCATAGTACGGCATCACAACGGTTATGCGCCCCGCCGATGCCCTTTTCAGCGCGTCGACCATGATAAGCAGCTCCATCAGGTTATGGTTGACGGGCGGACATGTCGACTGCACAACGAAAGTGTCCATGCCGCGGACGCTTTCATCGATAGAGACCTGGATCTCCCCATCGCTGAACTGGTTCACCCGGGCCCTTGCAAGCTTGATCCCGAGATATTCACAGATCTTGTATGCCAGTTCCGGATTCGCATTGCCCGTTAATATTCTGAGCTTATCCAATGAAATCCCTCCTGAGGGTTTATGCTGGGGCGGGAGGATTCGAACCTCCGAATGCAGGCTCCAAAGGCCTGTGTCTTACCGCTTGACGACACCCCAAATCTTTACGCTTGCTCAACCGTCCACTTCCAGTCTGTAAGCGCCGAGGACACTCTCTTCTATCATCTGCCGCATTATGTTGTTCAGAGGATGGACTGTATCCCGAAAGGAGCCATCCTTCATCTTCTTGCTCGGCATGGCGACGAAAAACTTCGTGTCCCCCTCGATCACCTTTACATCACGCACAATAAAACAATCGTCAAAAACAATGGAAGCGTAAGCCTTTACCCGCTTTTCATCAACGGGAAAGATCTTGACATCCGTGATATGCATTAGTGTACCCCTCCCTGTACGCTATGTGCAATAAAAACAGTTCCCATCTCGTTTATTGCCGACATCGACGCCAGACGGGCATCTTCTTCTTTTTCGAAGACAGCGAACACCGATGAACCGCTTCCGCTCATCAGCGAACCGAGGG
>CALMFJ010000155.1 GCA_937862865.1 uncultured Pseudomonadota bacterium
ATGCCGAGCGTATAACACAGCATGGCAGGTTTTATTTCAGCGAGCATCCTCGCAACCTTTCGGATCGTGTCGGCGTCGACACCGGAAATCTCGGCTGCCCTGTTCACAGGGTATTCCATGATCTTCTTCTTGAAAGCCTCAAAATTATCACACCTGTTCTCAACAAAATCCCTGTCGTAAAGACCTTCCGTGATGATCACGTTCATAAGACCGTTGAGAAAAGCTATATCGCTTCCGACCTTGATCTGGCAGTGAACATCGGCCAGTTTGGCGAGCGGCTGTTTCCTGGGGTCGACGACGATCAGCTTTGCACCCTTCGCGAGAGCATTTTTCAGGAACGTTGAAGCCACAGGGTGCGCCTCTGTCATGTTTGTACCGATACACAGGAACATTCTTGCATCCGCGAACTCACCGAAAGAATTTGTCATTGCTCCGGAACCAAATGATTGCGCCAGACCGGCGACGGTGGGCGCGTGTCAGGTTCGGGCGCAGTGATCTATATTATTCGTGCCGATCACCGCGCGGAATAATTTCTGCATCTGGTATGAATCTTCATTTGTGCTCCGTGCGCAGCTGACGCCTGCTATCGCGTCGGGGCCGTTCTCGGCAATGATCTGTTTGAACTTTGACGCGACGAGGTCAAGGGCCTCGTCCCAGGACGCCTCCCGAAAATCCCCGTTCTCCCTTATGAGAGGGGTTGTCAGCCTGTCTTCGGAATAGATGAAATCATATCCGAACCGTCCCTTAACGCACAACCGTCCTTTGTTGGGCGCCGCATCTTCGACCGCAGTGATCCTGACGATCTGTTCCCCTCTCATGTGAAGGTTCAGCTGGCATCCGACCCCGCAGTACGGGCACGTGGTCCGGACCTTTTTGAGTTCCCACGCCCGGCCGAGGCCCTTCGATTTCTTCTCCGTAAGGGCCCCTACGGGGCATACCTGGACGCACTGGCCGCAGAAGACGCAGTTGCTCTCCTGCAGGACGGTATCGTATGCTGTGGCAACTTTCGTCTCGAAGCCGCGGTTTGTCATCTTTATGGCTTCGATCCCCTGGACCTCCTTGCACACACGGACACATTTCTGGCAGAGGATACATTTGTTATAGTCACGCTCGATAAAAGGATTCGATGAATCGATCGGATAATTATATTTCTCGCCCGTCATCGATGACGACGTTACACCGAGACTATACGCCAGGTCCTGCAGCACGCAGTCCCCCGTCTTTTCACAGACCATGCAATCAAGCGGATGGCACGATACAAGCAGCTCAACGATAAACCGCCGGGCGCTCACTACCCGTTCACTGTTCGTCTGAACAACCATCCCATCGGTTGCGGGAGTTGAGCACGATGCCACGAGGTTGCGCATTCCTTCGACTTCGACAACGCAGATCCGGCATGCCCCGGTCGGTGTGAGATCAGCGATATGGCAAAGGGTCGGTATGTTAAACCCGTTCTCCTTCGCGATATCCAGTATCGTCTGACCCTCCCTGCCCTTGCAGGCCTTTCCGTCAATTACAATCTCCATAAAACCCCCTCCTTTCATCCTCTCTTATTCGTACAAATTGTTTATAGGTCGCCCCTCTGGAGTTATTTCTCGTGAGAGTTTACCATAATGAACGCGAAGAAACCATACAAAACGGGTAACAATCCCTCTCCTTGCCTCGCATTAGAGCATGGATCGTACAAGATGATGACGGCACAGATAGAGCCTGCAATCCGTGATCAAGGCAAATGGATCGTCAGAAACAACCGAGCATGCACTCCCGTATTTTGATCCCATGTGCATCACAAAGCTCGCCGATCTCCTTTAAGGAAATATCGTGTTCGGATGACAATCTCACAGCACTGCTGCATGTCAGCACCTTCTTCCCATCCCGGTCTTCCGTTGCATTGAGAATCAGTTCGATCCTGTCGCTCATCGCTGCTCCAAAAAAAATCGATGACGGGCCAATCACGCCGTCTCAGCATGATCAGCCTCGTCATCGATCTCAAATGTTTTTACATTATTCTGCTGCTGCTTCCTTTGCCTTTTTAACCACGGCCCTCTGATCGGGCGGCGGCGGCGGCGGGACAGCGCCTTCCATTTTCGATATTGCACGGAACTTCGGCGGGCAGACCTCAAAGCAGGTGCCGCACCGGATGCACTTGTCCTGGTCAATGATGTGAATCTGCTGCTTTGCGCTGATGACCGCATCGACGGGGCAGCGCCTTGCACAGGTCGTACACGCCTGGCACTTCTCAGGATCGATCCAGTAGGAGAAAGGCTCTGTAAACTGCTTCGTCACTTCTTCCAGGGTGAAGTAGTTCTCGTGCCCGTCATGCCCCTCAAGGCGACCGGCGAGTTTTTCACGGTTCGCGATCTTGAGGTAGGGGATCTTCTTCTTGACCTCAGCGAGCCTCTTTTTGAGCTCGGCTGGTTCTACGCCTTCTGCCTTACCGACAGGACCTATGCCCTTTAGCGTCTTCACAAAAGCATTGACCGATTCGGTGAAAACATTTGCCTCAGCGCCCGACATGAAATTTATGCGAAGCCTCTCGGGGTTGAGGCCGATGTACTCCAGGACGCGCTTCATGAGAAGCACCATGTTCTGCGCCTGGTAGTTGCCGTGGGTTATGTAGTTACACTCCCCGAGGTGGCATGCGCCCATGAACACCCCGTCTATGCCGTTCTCGAACGCACGGATGATAAAACCCATATCAACGCGCCCCGAACACATGACGCGGATTATCCTCATTTCTGTTGTATATTGCAGTCTGGACACGCCAGCCAGGTCAGCGGCTCCGTACGCTCACCAGTTACAGGCGAAGCCAAGGACCCTCGGTTTAAATTTCGTGCTCATATATGTCCGACCTCCTTTATAGACTTGCTACTCGGCCGCCGCGGCCGCATCTATCAACTTCTCTATTTCCCCGTCCGGCACGACAACGTCGATCTCGCATTCCACTTCGTCGTCCGTGTAATGCTTGAGCTGGATTGCCCCTGTCGGGCACTTCGTGTTACACAGGCCGTCACCTTTACAGAGGACGGGGTTCACGAACACCTTCCTGCCCTGCTTCGTCTCCCTGACCTCGAGGGCACCGTAGGTGCAGACCTCGGCACATGCGCCGCAGCCCATGCACTTCTTCTCGTCAACGGAACAGACGGAGCCCGACGCCACGACGATGTCGTTGGAGAGGAGGGTGAGGGCCCTGCCTGCCGCCCCGTAGGACTGGTTGATGGTCTCCTGGATGAACTTCGGGTAGTGCGCAAGACCGCACAGGTAGACGCCGTCGGTCGCAAACTCGACCGGGCGCAGTTTCACGTGGGCCTCCTTGAAGAAGCCGTCCGGGCTCAAGGTGACCTTGAACTGGTTGGCCACTTCCTTTGTCCCCGCGGACGGGACGATGGCCGCCGCAAGGGCTACGATGTCTGCATCAAGCTCGAGCTTCTTGCCGAGGATGTAATCGGTTGCCGTTACCTTCAGGACATCACGTTTGTCTTCGGACTTGCCGGGCTCCACAACGGGCGGATCTTCCGGCTCGTAGCGGATGAACTTGACGCCTTTGTCCGCGGCCAATCTATAATAGTCTTCGTTGAACCCGTAGGTCCTCACGTCCCTGAAGAGAACGTAGACATCCATATCGGGGTTCTTCTCTTTGAGGTGGAGCGAGTTCTTGATGGACTCGGAGCAACAGATACGGGAGCAATAGTTCCTGTCCTCGTTCCTGCAGCCCACGCACTGGATCATGACGATGCCCTTTGCATTCACGACGGCCTCGTCGTCGTTCACTATCTTCTCCTCGAGTTCGAGGTGGGTCAGGACGCGGGGGTCCTCGCCGTAGAGGTACTCGGTCGGGGTGTACATGTCGATACCGATCGCTATGACGGCGGCGCCATGTTTGATCTCGGTGGTGCCCCGGGGGGATTCGACCGTCGTCACAAAATTGCCGACGTATCCCGTGGCCTCCGTTATTTTCGCGTTATGGTACACGTGGATGAGCTGGTGCTGGTAGATCTTTGCCTTCAGTTCCTGGAGATATGCCTGAACGTCGAGGCCCTGCAGCGTGGAATGGATCCTGCGCGCGATGCCGCCGAGCTCACTCTCCCTCTCGATGAGGTAACCCTCGTGACCCTGGTTTGCTATGGACAGCGCCGCGTTCATGCCGGCGATGCCGCCTCCGACCACGAGCGCCCTCTTGTCGACGGGAAGGTCGAACTCCTGGAGGGGCTCGA
>CALMFJ010000156.1 GCA_937862865.1 uncultured Pseudomonadota bacterium
GGCATGAGCTACTACGTTACAGTCGCCGGAAAATACGTGAACGAGAAAAGGCTGGATATGATCGCCAACAACCTGGCGAACTCGCTAACGGCGGGCTTTAAGGCATCGCGGCCGGTGTTCGGCATGGTCTCAACGTCAGGGGACGGGGCCGGCAACCAGGCGATCCTGAAGAACGCATATGTCAGTCTTTCTGACAGTTATATCGATTTTTCTGACGCACCCATCATAGAGAGCGGGGCGCCCCTCGATGTCGCCATACAGGGGAAGGGGTTCTTCAGTGTTATGACGCCGGATGGCGTTCAATTCACCCGTAACGGCCAGTTCAGGCTCGACAATACCGGGCGGCTTGTCACGATGACGGGTGAACCTGTCATGGGAAAGGGCGGCGAGATCACAATCAACGTGACCCAGGGGCAGGCGATCAGCATAGAAGCTGATGGTTCGATCTTTCTGGGCAAGATGCTTGTCGATATCATCAAGGTAACAGAGTTCAAAAACATGAAGGACTTGAAGCCTGTGAGCAGGAGCAATTTTGTCAACACGGGAGATGACCCGGGGCAGGCGCCGAAGGTGTATTCGGTACGGCAGGGCTCATACGAGGCGTCGAACGTCAATGTTGTCCTTGAAATGGTCGACCTCATCCATACGATGAGGGCATTCGAGTGCTACACCAAGATCGATCAGATGTTTGGCGACATAAACGAGAAACTGACAGGCCTCGCGAAATTTTAGGAGGAAAGCCATGATAAGGGCTCTTTGGACAGCAGGGACAGGAATGAACGTTCAGCAGACGAACCTGGACGTCATTGCCAATAACATAGCCAACGTAAATACGAATGGTTTTAAGAAAAGCCGGGCGGACTTCCAGGACCTTATGTACCAGACCTTGAGGCTCCAGGGCGCCCGGAACGAAGGCGGCGGAATGGTCCCGACCGGTATCCAGATCGGTCTCGGCGCAATGCTCTCCTCGGTACAGAAGGTCTTTCAGCAGGGCGATTACCAGAGAACGGACAACGAACTGGATGTCGCCATTGAAGGGAACGGTTTTTTTCAGATCACCCTGCCTTCCGGGGAAAAGGCATATACCCGGGCGGGGGCACTGAAAACAGATGCTACGGGCAAGCTTGTGACGCCCGACGGCTATGCCATTGAACCCAACCTTATCATACCGGCCAAGACAACGAGCATATCGATCGAGCACGACGGGACGCTCACCGTGCAGATACAGGGGCAGACCGCCCCGCAGCAGGTGGGCACTATCGAGCTTGCCAATTTTATCAATCCCACCGGGCTTCGGGCCATCGGGAAGAACATGTTCATGGAAACGGACGCCAGCGGCGCTCCGACAACGGGAAAGCCGGGCCAGAACGGTATGGGCACGGTCATACAGGGTTTCCTGGAAATGTCGAACGTCAATGTCATGCAGGAAATGATCAACATGATCATCGGGCAGCGTGCCTACGAGGTCAACACAAAGGCGGTGCAGGCGGCCGATGAAATGCTCCAGATGACGAACAACCTGAGGAGATAGTCATGACTGTCCGGAATCACGCCCTCTTTCTTCTGGTAATAGCGGCGATCATTGTTTTTACGGGAATGACGGTACCCGTCCACGCGGCACCGGGTATAACGGAGTCCGTCCTGGAGTCCCGGATAATCAAGTTTATAAAGGGGCTGTACCCTGACGGCAATTCCATCCGGGTCAAACTTAACGCGGTCCCCGCCGAGTTCAAGGAGAATGCGAAGGTCGTGAACGTGAGCTTCATGAAGGTGCCGGATGTCAACGGGGATGGCATATGCTCGGTAGATGTAAAGAATCCTGCCGGGCGGACGCAGACCGCCCACATACCTTTCAAGGTCTATTCGAAGCGGGAGCTTTTCGTCCTGAAACAGGCGGGCCAGAAGGGTGAACTGATAAGGGAAAAGGATATTGCTGTTCGCGAGACATTTATGAACGGCAGAATGGCCGGCTACCCTGCCTGCGCCGAGGATGTCATCGGCAAGGCGCTCAAGCGCGACGTGCCGGCGAATACGGTCATTACCGACCAGGTCCTCGAGAACCAGGTCGTCATGAAACGGGGCGATATCGTTACCATCGTCGCCGAATCGAGCGCTCTGGTCGTCCGTACGAAAGGCAGGACCGTCGATCAGGGCAGGATTGGCGAGAAAATACGCGTGAGGAACATCGCATCGGGAAAAGAAGTGGTAGCGAAGGTCGTGAGCAGTGATGCGGTCAGAGTCGATTTTTAGGAGAGTGAGGTCATGAAGAGGATTGCCGGCCTTGTAATTATTGTGATCTTTACGATGGCCTTTTTAAATTCGTGCCAGAACGTGCAACAGTCGAAGATCAAGGATGAACCTTTTGTTCTCGATAATACATACAAGGGAATAAAGACTGCTCCCGAGCCCCCGAAGGGGACAATATACCGGGGCGTTAATTCGAGCAGCAGCATATTGAGCGATCACAGGGCCCGGGCCGTCGGCGACATCATCACAATCGTCATCGATGAACGGACGAATGCAAGTGAAAAGGCAGGGACGACGAACAAGCGGACATCCAACACGCTTGCCGGCATCCCGAATTTTTTCGGGCTTGAAACGAACCTCTACCCGTCGAGCATAAACCCTGACAAAATGATAAATGCAAATACGCAGAACAATTTTGAAGGTTCCGGGGAAACGACACGCACCGGCTCCCTGACCGCAACGATAACGGCGCGCGTTGTCGACGTGCTGCCGAACGGCAACCTCGCGATCGAGGGCAAAAGAGAGGTCGTGATCAACGACGAAAAAAGGGAGATCCTTGTCCAGGGCATCGTGAGGCCGAGAGATCTCGATTACAACAACTCGGTTCCATCCAGCATGATAGCCGACGCCAAGATCATTTATACGGGTGTCGGCATCGTCAGCGAAAAAACAAGGCCCGGATGGATGGCACGGATCGTAGACGCGATATGGCCGTTCTGACGGAGGAAGGCATGAGCTACAAAAGACGGGTACATCTCACGAAAATGGCTGTCTGCATGGGGTTTCTCGTCGCAGCGTTTCTCCTCCTCATAGCCGGTATGGCAGATGCGGCCCGGATCAAGGAAATGGGCTATATCAACGGGGCCCGTTCCAACCAGCTGACCGGGTACGGCATTGTCACCGGCCTTTCCGGGACGGGAGACAAATCAACGACGATATTCACGAACCAGTCCCTGTCAAATATGCTCGAAACAATGGGAATACGGGTGGACCCCAAGACGACAAAGGTCAATAATGTCGCAGCGGTCATCGTTACCTGCAATCTGCCGCCCTTTGCGCGCGTCGGCAGCAAGGTCGACATCACCGTTTCTTCCATCGGCGACGCGAAGAGTATAGAGGGCGGCGTTCTCGTGGCGACCCCTCTCAAGGGGGCCGACGGGAACGTTTACGCTATGGCACAGGGCCCTCTGGTCGTCGGGGGCTTTCTTGCCAGCGGGCAGGGGGCCACCATACAGAAGAACCATCCTACCGTGGGACGGATCGCCAATGGGGCCACGATAGAGCGTGAGGTATTATCCGAGGACTATCTGGGCACCGACATAACGATCGCCTTGAAGATGCCGGACTTTACGAATGCCAGGCGCGTGGCGGAACGCATCAACGAAACGTTCGGCGGCGGCGCCCACGCGAGGGACGCCGGAACGATAAGGGTCAAGATACCGGCAGACATGAGGGCGAACCCGGTCCGGTTTGTATCGATGATGGAAAACCTTGATGTCAAGACCGATATGCTCGCCAAGATCGTCGTAGACGAAAAAACAGGTACGGTCATTATCGGCGAGAACGTACGGGTCTCAACGGTATTGATCTCCCATGGCAATTTGAGCGTCCAGATCAAGGAGGATGCCCGGGTGAGCCAGCCGATGCCTTTCGGGCAGGGGCAGACCGTCGTTACTCCGGACACGCAGATCAAGGTACGCGAAGATAAAGGGAAATATTATCTCCTGGAGGCAGGGGTTACGATACGCGACCTCCTCAACGCGCTCAATGCGACAGGAATATCGCCCCGGGATGTCATAGTCATACTGCAGACGATAAAGGCATCCGGCGCGCTTCATGCAGAACTTGAAGTGATATAGGAGGGTTATAAAATATGTCCGAAAGTGTAGGTGTCAAGTCCGTCATGGCAGGTTTCAGCCCCTCACTGGCGGTGGGCGGCGCCCGATATGAAAGCTCCCTGTCGGCCTCGCCGGATGGCGACAGGGAGAAGGTCTGCAAGGATTTTGAAAGCTTCATGCTGTACAGTATGCTCAAGTACATGGAAAAAACGGCCAAAATGTCGAAAAAAGGGTACGAAGAAGAGACCTACATGGCGATGGTATATCAGAAAGTAGCCGATTTTCTTGCCGAAAAGGGTATCGGGATCAAAGAAGTGCTTATGAAATATACCGATAAAGAAAATATTAAAGTAAATCCCGCTGTCGCCGATAACAGAGGTAAGCGATAGAGGAGGTGGACTATGAAGATACTAAACGGTGGTAAAACAGACCTGCTTGACGGCCTCATCAAGACCCAGCAGGTCAAGACCCAGAAAGATCCCTCGGTCGATCAGAAGAAAGGCAAGGGGGTAGGTTACGACGACAGGGTCGAGATCTCTTCGAGAAGCCAGGAGATCGAAAACCTTACCGCACAGGCAAAGGCGCAGCCGGTCGTCCGGGAAGAAAAGGTCGAGATCTTGAAGCAGGCCATCGAGCAGGGGACTTACAATGCCAAAGGTGAGATAGTGGCAGCCAGCATCCTGAAGAACACTATCCTTGACGAGATATTGTGATGATGACCGACATTATAATTGAGATGACGAAGAAAGAGGAAAAGACCCTGAAGGAATTCCTTTCGGCCCTTCGCATGGAGCGGGATGCCATCATATCGTTTTCCCTTGACGGCATTATCGCGGGGAACAACAAGAAGGAAGAGATCTTGAGAAAGCTCGATTATCTCAAGGCTGAGAAGGAAAAGCTGCTTGACGGTGCGGGGGCGCGGGAGACCATGGCCGCCGATACGACCATGCAAACCCTGAACAGGGAACTGGCCGTTACCATCAAGGAGATCAAGACGGCCATGGACAAGAACATGAAGCTCCTGTCCTTCTCCATCGATCATGTCAGGTCCTCGATAGAGAACATTATCGGGAATATCGGTACGACAGTGGGTTACGGGAAAAAGAGAGAGGACCTCTCGTCCCTTATCCTCTCCAGGGTTGTATGACGTCTTAAGAAAGGTAACCTATGGGTATCACGTCTATCCTCAATATCGCCAGAAACGCCCTTTTTGCGCAGCAGTCAGCCCTTCAGGTCTTATCGAACAATATTGCCAACGTCAACACGCCGGGATACGCCCGGCAGACGGCGGTCCTCAATGAGGCCGACTCCGTCATGACCGACGGGGGACTTCTGGGGAATGGCGTAAGGGTCGAACAGATCATCAGCAATTACGATAAATACCTCGAATATTCCATGGCGAAGCAGTATACGTCCATGGAAGAACAGATGACGTACGAAAAGTTCTTCACGCGGATCGAGAGCGTTCTTGACGAGGGCAATTCACAGCTTACATCGAATATTACCGCTTTCTTCAATGCCTGGCAGACCCTTTCGGCCGACCCTTTAAGTTCGGTTGCGCGGGCGGATGTGGCGATGAACGGGGCAAACGTGGCGCAGGGGATCAGGAACATATACACGCAGCTGAAGGGCCTGCAGGCGGAGGCCGACAGTAATGTGGCAAGTCAGATTACGGATATCAACAACCTCCTTGCCTCTATTGCCGAGTTCAATAAGAAAACCTACGAAACGGCGGTGGACGGGGCGGAAGGTTCGAGCTTCAAGACGCAGGGCCTCGCCGCGCTCCAGGAACTGTCGGGCAAAATGAACATACAGTATTTCGAAGATCAGAACGGCGGGCTGACCGTGATGACCGGGGACGGAAAGATCCTGGTCGAGAAGGGAACAGTGTATGAACTTTCTGCACAGAAGGATGTCGCCGATAATTTCTATCATGTTTACTGGCAGGGCAATTCAGTCAATTCCGTTGACATCAGTGGTGCTGTTACAGGGGGCAGCCTGAAAAGCCTGATGGACCTCAGGAGCAACCAGATAAACGGTTTTATCGATGATATCAACAACCTTGCGCAGTCCCTCATGACGGAGGTCAACGCTGTCCACAGCACCGGGTACGGCGCAGGCGGCATGACAGGTGTCAACTTCTTCGAGGATATGACCCGGGATTTTGCGGCAAACCTCGATCTCAGCGATGAGATCAAGGCCGATTCCCGTTATATTGCCGCATCGTCCTCCGCGTCGAACAGATCGAATAACGATATAGCACTGGTGCTTGCCGGTCTTGGTAGTTCTGATGTGACGATCGGCGGCAAGACGACCACATATGTTTCATATTCAGCATCTATTGCGAGCACGGTTGGCAACCTGTCCCGGAATGCGAGCAACCTTTCCCAATATCATCAGAACCTGATGGAGATAGTCAAGAACCAGAGGGAAAGTGTTTCCGGGGTGTCGATAGACGAGGAAATGTCGAACCTCATCAAATTCCAGTACGCATACCAGGCCTCCGCGCGCCTCATTAACACCGCGGACGCCTTGATGCAGGCCCTTATGGAGATCGCCAGATGAGAATATCCGAGGCGATGCGGTACAGACTCTTCCAATCGTGCATCAGTAACGTCAACCGGCGGTTGACGGACCTGGAGAAGAAGATATCGACCGGGAAAAACATCAATGTCCCTTCGGACGACCCGATCATTTTTGCACGGACGGTGGAATACGATTCCCAGCTGAGTTTGGGAACACAGTTCAACGACAACCTGCAGCGCCTGAAAACCCTTGTGGGCATCTATGATTCTTCTTTAACGAACGTCGAAAGCAATCTCAAGCAATTATACGAGATGGCAAACAACTATGATACTGCGAACGCCGCCCTGCGCCAGTCGTACGTCGACGGATTGGAAAATATGATCGAACAGCTGGCCACCGTCGCAAATACGAGGTTGGGCAACATGTACGTCTTCGGCGGCCAGCAGGCCGATGGCGCGCCTTTCCGGCTGAACAATGATTATTCGGTTTCGTATAATGTCAGTGCCGACGCCGAGGATGCAACGGACATCTTTGTCGATTCAGGCCAACTCGGGAAGTTCGGTCTTTCCGGCAGGGAGGTATTTTACGGCACATCGAAGGTAGCGTTCGGGGACGTTTCCAATACGTACCAGGGCGATATCTATTCCAATACGGAAAGTTTTGCCTACGTTATCGGCGCCGCCAATCGTGCTATCATGGTGAACGGGGCTGCGGTTAGCCTCACGACAGGGGTTTATACCGGGACCGCCCTCGCGAAGGAGATCGGGAGCAGGCTGGGGCCCGACTATTCCGTAGCATTTGATTCCGCAACGCGAAAATTCGTTGTAACGAATAACGGCACGGCCTCCGTTACGTTCAACTGGTCGAATGCAGGGGCCACCGCTGCGTCAACCCTCGGTTTTGACGCTGTCGATTCGGTTGTCGGGGCAGGTGAGACGGAGATGAGCGATATCGATTCCGGAAGGAAGTCTTTCCTCGTCAAGATCATTGCCGGCGGTGCCGCAACGGGTACGGTTGCCGACCGGGCGACATATTCCTATTCGATAGACGGAGGCTCGACGTGGTCCGCGGCAATGGCGGTCAGTACCGGAGGCGCCGATGCGACGGGAGACATAACGATCGACGGGACCAACGATACGCTCTATCGCAACGGCACGGCCGTCACGCTGACGAACGGGACCTATACGGGCGAAGCCCTTGCGGCGGAAATTCAGGCCCGGCTTGGAGCAGGGTATGCCGTGTCGTATAACGGTGAAACGAGGAAATTTTCCACCACCAACAACACCGGGGGTGTCGTCACGTTCAACTGGTCGAATGCCGGCGCCACGGCGGCAGGCGTTCTCGGGTTTGACAACATCGACTCTGTCCTCAGTAACGGCGATGCCGATACGGGCGATTATGATGCCGGCATGTTCATCGACGGCGCGGGGACAGTGAACAGCACCAACAACCGCATAAAGCTGGCATTCGGGACCGCGGACAACCCCCTCGTTGCCAGTGACGCTTTTCAGGTGAAAGATCTCAGTGTCTTCGAGCTGCTGAAAAATTTCAAAGATGCCTTCGACAGCGGGAATACGACATGGATCGCAAAGAATATCACGCACATCGATTCCGCCCGCTCCTTGAATTCGAAGAATAATGCCGTTGTCGCGTTCGAGGGCACCCAGGCCGACAAGCTCATCGAGAACAATAAGACGAGAGCAAATCAGATCGAAGACGAAAAGACGAACCTTCTCAATGCCGATACCGCAACACTCGGGACCGAGTTCGGCGTCCTGCTTAACACTTATCAGACGCTCCTGTCCGCTTTCTCGAAGATACAGTCTATCAGCATCCTGAACTACCTTAACTGACCGTTCTGCATCCGGAAAATTGAAATCTTGCAAAAGTGCCGGCGAAGTTGGCCCGACTGTCCTGTGAGATCGCAACCATCAAATTTCTTTTCAGGATTGAAGCCATCGCAGCATTTCCCCGATTTGTTAACGTAGAACGTAGAACCCGGAACGTAGAACGTTCTTTATAAATTGCCCGGACCGGATTATTATATAATCGCTATTTCATAAGGAGACCCGTTATGAATGTTCTCGATGTACCGGTGGTGAAGTATTGGGAAGACGGTTCCCGTGCGGTCATTGAACAGGTCGCGGTGGAAGAGCCGCTCGAAATATTCGTCGACAACACGCCTTTTTATATGACGATGCGCCTGCCGGGGGAAGAGGTGGCGCTCGCCCTGGGGTTGTGTTTTACGGACGGTCTTATCGCTTCGATGAGCGACGTTTCCGGTGCTGATTATTGCAGCGACGTTTCAACGAACAAGATCGACGTTTACCTGAGCGAAGAACGGAAGAAAAGGCCCCTTCCCGTGAGGGACAGGCAGTTTACCAGTTATTCGAGCTGCGGCCTGTGCGGCTCTGACATGGTCCGTGACCTGACGGCTTCGATAGAAAAGATCGAAAAGACGATAACGGTCCGGTTCACGGACCTGTTCCCGATGCAGGACGTCATGGAGCAAAACCAGGCCGCCCGCCGCTCCACCGGCGCCACGCATGCGGCCTCGATATTCGACGGGCAGGGGAATTTCCTGTCGTTTTCCGAAGACGTCGGCAGGCACAACGGCCTCGACAAGGCTATCGGAAAATTGCTCCTTGACGGAAGGCTCCCTGAGGCGAAGATCATTCATTTAAGTTCCCGCCTGAGCTACGAGATGGTGATGAAGGCCGCCCGCATGCGCGCGGAGATCCTGACCGGCGTATCCGCCGCGACCTCCCTCGCCATAAAGGTCGCCGACGCCCTCGGCATCACCCTCATCGGCTCCCTGCGCGAACCGCGGGGAAACGTCTTCACGCATCCGCAAAGAATAGGCTAAGAACAGGCGATAGGCAATGGGCAATAGGCGATAGGAAAAACCAAAGGAATTCCATCACCCGTCACCAATTACCCATTACCCCCGATCATTCCCATCGCCTTATCATTTCGAGTTTCCTTAAGTTCCTTTCACAATCGTCGATAACTCTTTCATGAACGTAAAAACAGTGCTCACCAGGGAGGTGAAAACAATTTCGGGAATGGGCACACAGACCGTACCACCCCGGCGAGATCGCCGGGAGAAAAAATCCTAGAAAAGGAGATCAACCATGTCAGACATTTCATTAACCAGCGGTATGAGGGCAAACCTTCTGTCCCTCCAGTCAAGCGTAAAATTACTCGACAGGACCCAGGAAAGACTGTCAACGGGCAAGAAAGTCAACTCTGCTCTCGACAATCCGGTCAACTTCTTCACGGCCCTCGACCACACGTCGCGTGCAAGCGACCTTTTGGGGTTCAAGGACGCCATTTCTGAAGCGATCCAGACGGTGAAGGCTGCCGATGCAGCGATCACGGCGATAACAACCCTGATCAACTCGGCGAAAGCGACGGCCGAGGCGGCCAAGAGCGTTGTGGGCAGCGATGCGACAAAGCAGACCCTGACCCTTTCGACCGGAGTGACGGTAGGCGCAACGGTGGTTATCGGCGGCGTGACATTGACCGCTGTGACATCAACGTCTTCTGCAACGGGCGCCAGTTTCTACGCCGGCGGTACAGCGGCCCAGATGGCTGCATCGCTGACATCCGCATTTGCCATTACAGGCAATACGACCTTCAGCATGACGGACAATGGCGACGGAACAGTGACGGTAGCCAACAAGGACGGTGACGCCATGGCGGCCGGCGACATCACGACAACGAGCGCGAACGTTACCGAATCCACCCTTGCAGCGGCAAGCGATGAGTTCACAGCCAAGAAAACCCAGTTCACGACACTTCTTGCACAGCTCGATGATATGCAGGCGGACGGGTACTACAAGGGCAAGAACCTTCTCGAGAGCGGCGACGACATGACTGTCAAGTTCGGCAACGACCACACTCTGACGGTCAGCGCTTTTGACGGTTCGGCGACCGGCCTCGGGATCACCAATGCATCTTCGACCTGGATCAACGAAACGACCATTGACGCATCGATCGACCAGCTGGACGCCGCTTTGACAAAACTGCGGACGGAATCCTCCAAGCTGTCGAACAACCTGAGCATCATCAATGCCAGGGATGAATGGATCAGCAGCGTGGCAAATATCCTCCAGACCGGTGCCGACAAGCTGACACTCGCCGACACCAACGAGGAGGGCGCCAACATGCTCATGCTCCAGACGCGCCAGTCACTCAGCACATCCGCTCTGAGCCTGTCAGCACAGGCAGCGCAGTCTGTCCTCCAGCTCTTCAGGTAAGCGAAAGCGAACAAAACCGGAAGGGGGCCAAAACCCCCTTCCGTTCATCACTTCCAGGGAGGTGATGCGAAATGTCAGTAGATAAAATTGGTAAAATAGACCAGAATATAGCCATGAATTATAATTCCTTGCGTCACAGGCAGCAGAAAAACGACGTGGCCCGGGACGATACCGTGGTCCATGACAGGGGAAGCTCGGGAGACCTCACGCAGGTCAACTATCCTCCCTTTTTCCCGCTCGGCGATACGCAGAGTATCTACAAAAAATAAAGGAATAATGAATGGCCCTGAAGATAAAGCTGAAACCCCATGAGAGATTGATCGTAGGCGGGGCGGTTGTAGCGAACGGGGACACAAAATGCGACCTCATCATAGAAAACGAGGTCCCCGTTTTGCGGGACAAGGATATCCTTCGTGAAAAGGATGCGGACACCCCGTCAAAGAGAATATATTTTATCATTCAGCTCATGTATGTCGACGGTAAAAATATTGTGGACAAGCACAATCTTTACTGGTCCCTGGTCAAGGATTTTGTCGAGGCGGCACCCAGGACGGCCGATACGCTGGCCGAGGTTTCAAGCCTTATCATAGAGGGTAAATATTATCCCGCCCTGAAACTGGCACGGAAATTAATAGAATACGAAGAGGAGGTTACGGCAAATGCCCTCAGGACTGAACGCCTATAAGAACAGTCAAAAGATTAACCTGTCCGGGCGCGAGCTTGAAGCTTCAGTACTGACAAAGGCGGCGCAGCTTCTCACGTCGTGCAAGGAAAAATGGGACGAAGAAGGTCATTTCTCCCGGCTCGACAAGGCACTCACATTTAATCAAAAGATCTGGACGATCTTTCAGGATGAACTTATCAGGGGAGACAACCCGCTGCCTCAACAACTCAGGGGAAACATCCTGCAATTGAGCGTTTTTGTCGACAAACGGATCATCGATATCATGAAGGACCCGGCGAAGGAGAAACTCGATATCATCATCAATATCAATCTGAACATTGCTGCCGGCCTGCGCGGCTCGCCGCCTTAACACAGGTCCCGCTGCCACTTCCCCCACATTACAGGAGACAGGAGATATTCTCAGGCGTGATGCGCCGGCCTGGTCTGGCATTCCTCGAGAAGCGTGTCGCATCCAGGGTGGCCATGCCCGCTCTTTATCATGCCTTCGAGAAGGAGAACGGCTGTATCCGTCTTGCCCGCGGATATCAACTTCCTTGACAGGGAGTAAAGCATCTCGGAACAATCGAACGACATCTGCCTCATTTCGAACAATTCATGCAACCCTTGTTCCTCCATGCGGGACGCCAGGTACACAGCCCCGAGCGTTGCCTTGCCGGTAGGATACGGGGGTATCTTCCGGAGGAGGCCTTCGAGGTTTCTCATGGCCTCACCGGCATCGTCGCGGAAAAGAGAAGCGGCAGCGTAGCACTGAGCGGCTTCCTTGGAGGCCGGGTTCAGTTCAACGGCTTTCAATGCGGCCCTGTAGGAATCCTCGAACTGCCCGAGTTCGAAATAACACCCCGACATATTGAAGTAGGGCAGGTAACTGCCGGGATTCACAGCGGTGTATCTCTTCCATAACCCGATGGATTCTTCATGTTTTCCCAGGCTGCGGGCCTGTATCGCCAGTTCGCGGAGCGTTGCTTCGTTATCTCCCTCCATCTCGAGCTTTTTTCTGCCGATGTCATAATACATGAGGGCCTTCGCCTGCGACCTTTCCTGATTCGCCTGTCCGTAATGATGGATGACGACATCGCAGGGCCTTATCTCGATCCCTGATTTATTCAGTGACGGTTCAAGCAGTTCGTGGATCGGGTTTTCGAACCGGAACCTCGGGTCGTTGGTGACCAGCCGGACCTTGGGGCTGGGGAACCAGCCTGTGCCCGCTTCCTCCTCGGGATATTCCCCTGAATTCGCCGTCCATCCTTCGTAAACAGAGTCCGTCGAATAGTTCCGCGTAATGAGCGAATATGCGGCCGGAGCTAAGGCCCCGGAACCGAGGATCGCGCGGAGTTTGCCGTAATCCCGGGGCGAAATGACCTCGTCGGCGTCGTGAACGAGTATCCATCGTCCCCGGGCCCTGGACATCGAGTAATTCCTGGCCGCGGAAAAATCGTTTGCCCAGGGAAAGTCAAAGACCTGCGCCCCGAATGCGCGCGCGATATCTTTTGTTCTGTCGGTCGAGCCCGTGTCGACGATGATTATCTCGTCAGCAACGGGTTTCAGGCTTGCAAGGCACCGGGCGATCCTGTCTTCTTCGTCTTTTACGATCATGCACACGGAGAGCGTGCCTGTCCGGCCATTCGTGTCTGCGCGTGCCGAGCCGAGCCTGTCACGGACCTTTAGCGCGGCCCCCAGGATCCCGTCGTCTATGCCGAACGTGATCATTGCCTTTTCGGTCTCCTCCATCGCCTGCCGGTTCTTTCCCTGTTGCAGAAGGGCGCCGATATATTTGAAGGTAAGGGTTTTGTTCCGGGGGTAGAGCCCGATGGCTTCCCCGAATATCTTCTCCGCACGCCCGAATTCGTTAAGGGACGAAATGGCGGAATAATATGTCGTTGAAAAGTCGCTTGTTTCGGGGGAAAGGATAAATGCCCTTTCAATATAGTCCAGCGCTTCATTATCTTCGCCCCTGTTCCATTTCATGATCCCGATATTCATGTATGGCTCTGCAAACCCCGGCTCAAGGGCAATTGCGTGCCTGAAGAACTCCTCGGCTTTTTCCTGTGAGCTCATCTGGAGCGCTATCAGGCCTGTCAGATTAATTGCTCCTGTTGAGCGGGCGGATATCGACAGCGCCTGGTTGATATAGGCGCGCGCATCGTCTATCCTGCCACGGTTGTAGCTGCACGCCGCGTATCTCTCAAGGTGATCGAGCGTCGTCTTCATAGTGCCGGGGACAGACCGCAGCGCCTCATCGGCCTGTTCGTAAAGCTTCGCATCGGAGAGGATATCGGCCAGGCACCAGTAAAGCGGTCCTTCGTCGGGAATGAACTTTATGCCGTCGATGATGTCCTGAACGGCCTCGTCAAGCGACCCTTTCCGGTAGTGGTCCCGGGCATTCTTCACTGTGACGGCAGACAGAAGCTTACGGCCGGTTTCCGAATTGGGGTTGAATGTGTCCCACTGCATATTGAAGGATCCGTCCGTGGTCTTTTCCCGCGGTTCCTCATTATCGAGGTACGCGTAACTGTCTGCCGCGACAACGCTCTGGTATCCCTCAATGAGGGCCCTCATACGAAGGTCGTTCAGGACGTGGTAAGGCGTGCGATATTCTTTCATAAGGCCTGCGCGTTCAAGGACGGTCCTTTTGACAAGCACGCAGAGGGAATCACATTCATAGGTCAGGGCGACCCGATGCCTGTTGCGTTCCGCGGCTTCCTTTACATAGGATAGAAAGTGGTCGAACGAAAGGGCCCCGGTCCCCGGGATCTCCTGGGTGCCGATCGCCCGATTGGCAAGGGGCACTGCCATTCCATGCATGGGGTCCCTGTCGAGGCATTCCAGCAACGCCGGGATCGTGCCCGGCAGGACATGTACATCGGGACCGATGATGAGAATGTACTCGCCCCGGGCGTTCTTGATCGCCGCATTACAGGCCGACGCGTACGTTGTGCCGCCGGGATGCCTGATCATGGTGCATTCCGGATACCCGGCGATCATCTTTCCGGGCCAGGCTGATGTATCATGGCCGGAATCCGGGATAACAAAAAGCTCATGCGGGGCTTCTATGTTCGCCCGCAGCGACGCGATGCAGCTGCCGGCCTTTTTCTCATCACCGGAGATGTGTACAATGACCGAGACAAGGCCTGCTGTCGCTTCCGAGGCGATGGTCCTGTTGCTGAGTATATTTTCGAAGTCTGAAACGGCTTTAAGAAACTCGGCCTCTGTTGTACAGGGGCTGGCCTTTTGCTTGAGGGACGGGGCATGGTTGGCATCAAGGTACAGGGCGAACGCGAGCTGGACGGACTCTGCGTCATAAAAGCCGCACATGCGAAGAAGCTGTGCGTAAAAGCAGAAAAGGTCCGGATTCCTGTAAAAGTGCATATATGCCATCGCCTGCAGCGCTTCCCGGTAAAATCCTTTTTTCGCGAGGCCGACCGCATGTGCGAGGCGCTCGCTGTCGGGCATCTGTTCCGTCCCGCCGGCACTATTCTCGTAGTCTATAAGGGGAGATCTCATGTCTGCAAGCTCCTCGAACGTCCAGCGCGGCCCTGCATCGATGAAATTGTGTTTTTCCGTGAGCGGCACCGGCTTCCATGCGGTGTCATGGCCGACCAGGGCATCGTGGTCCATGCCTGTTCTTTCGGCGTAATACCTCACAAATTTGTCGTACAGCGGAGACCAGGAGAACGGGCGAAGACCGCCCCCGGCGACCCATGTGTCAATGTTCTCGATGTAGCGGAGGTACTCATTGTCCGATAATGATCTCAGGTATGCATCGAGTTCCTCATACCCTGCAAAGTCCCGGAAATCGATGAAGCAGGACTCTGGTATATAGTCCTCGATATTCGGGCATCCGAGATATATGGGCAATGAACGCGCCTCCAGAGGATCGAGGATTTTGTCGACATAACCCTGTGCGAGGACAGGGTCGCCCGTGTTTTCGAAACAGAGCGAGTACTTGTAGCGTGAAAGCGTCTCGAGCTTTTTATTATTTCCGATCTGCCCCCGGTAGTTGGGCAGGAAGAAAGGCAGGAAGCCAAAGACATCAAGCGGGATATCAGAGTGAAGGGAAAACCACAGTGCTGCCTCGATCCGCTTTGAATACAATTCGCCGGGTACGGTCGAATGCTTGTTCCCGTTGATAAGGCATATCGCGTTGGCACGGTCCCCGACGGGGTATCTCCGGGCTCGTTCCCCGATGTCTTCAGTGATCGCCGTATCGTCGCTTTCGCCGAACCACGGGTGGAAGCCCTGGCGTGTAAGCACGTATTTCGTAAAGCCGTATCTCTCGATTATAGCGTCATAAAGGGTAAAAACGTGGTCAAAGTGCTTCCAGAGGTCTTCGTTATATTGCCCCGGTAAAACGACACTCGGCTCCATGAGCATAAGGGTGTTGATGCCCTTTTGGCGGCCGGGGAAACTGAACGCGTCCCAGTACACATACATATCGCAATCGATGATTGGCCGTGCGGTGTAAACGAGAAGAACATCCCCTCTGCCCATTGCAGAGACAAAATCTGGTTTTAAATGCGCGTATACGACGTTGATGATGGTCCTGTTCATTGTCCTGCCCCTGTTTGCCGCTGCGGCCTTCTGTGCGGTCCCCGGCATATTTCTGCGAGAATATATGCATGCTCGTTTATGTACCGGTATGTTTCGGGTATCCCGATATCAATGAAAAAGCCCCGGGAGACGAATCCCCTGATCCCGATATCCAGTATGCCCGGCAGAAGGTCGGCCTCAAATGAGAACCGGCCGCCAGGCATGCGGTCCACCAGGCCTTTCTCAATGATATATATGCCGCAGTTTATATAGCCCGGCCCCGTACCTTTCTTTTCGTGGAGACCTGTGATCCTGTTCGCTCCGTCTGTGCCGACCGATCCGTAGCGCCCTGCATTGTCAACGAAGATGAGGCCCATTGTCACGATATTTCCCCGCGACAGGTGAAATCTTTCCATCTCCCTGAGGTCGACATCGTTAAAAGTGTCGCCGTTGAGGACGAAGCAGCGAGAACAATCTGCCATTTTCATCGCTTCGCGGATCGCCCCGCCCGTCCCGAGGGGACTCTCTTCCCGGCAGTAAGAGATGCGCGCGCCGAAGGAAGAACCATCGCCGAAATAACCCTCGATGACCCCGGCCATATGCCCTACGGAGATTATTATGTCCCGCATTCCCTGTGACACGATGAAGTTGATGATATACTCGAGGAACGGCTTGTCTCTGACCGGCGCCATCGGTTTCGGCACATCGGCAACGACATCCTTCAATCGCGTACCCATGCCTCCGGCAAGCAGTATGCATTTCACAGGCAAACCCGTCACGAGGCCTCTTCGGTATAATAGACAATCTGGCTTCCGAGGGTGTCGAAGCGGAAGGGTACGTGAAGGAGAAAATGAAGGGCGTTTTTGATCTTTTCCCTCTTTTCGGGCCGGACAAAGAACAGCATGAAACCGCCGCCCCCGGCGCCCAGGATTTTTCCGCCGATCGCACCGTTCTTCTTTGCCGTTTCATAAATTGTGTCGATATAGGGGTTCGTTACCCGGGGAGACAGGCCTTTCTTCAATTTCCATGTCTCGTGGAGCAGCTTGCCGAACTCCATCATTTCTTTTTCGCCGGCAAGGATTGCAACGGCCTCATTGACCATTCCCAGCAGTTCCTTATAGTTCGCCTTTTTATCTTTGACCTTCCCCATCTTGTCTTCTTCGATCTTTGACGCGGACCTGGTGACTCCGGTAAAAAAGAGAAGGAAATGGTCCTGAAGCTCGATGAACGCATCGCGGCCCATGGTGACAGGTATGACCTGGATATTGTGCTGCTTTGTAAACTCGATCTTGTTGAGGCCCCCGAACGCTGCCGCCACCTGGTCCTGTGACCCCACCGTTTCCTTGATCATGTTTTGCTCGATGTGTATCGCTTCCAGGGCAAGCCTTTTTTTGGAAACGATCCTGCCGTTCAGCGCGTACAAAGCATGAAGGAGGCCCACAGTAAATGAGGAACTCGAACCGAGGCCCGACATGGCCGGGAGATCACCGTCGTGACTGATGGAAAGTCCCGACGTCACATCCATGAAACGGAGAGTTTCCCTGATCGATGGATGGATGATCTCGTTGACCCCTCCGGCCTGCTCCTGCTTTGAATAATTGAGCCTGTAGCGATATTCAAAGAATGGAGGGAGTTTGCGGCAGTTTATGTAGCAATATTTGTTGATCGTCGTGGAGAGGACTGCCCCGCCTCCATTTTGCTCATACCATGTCGGGAAATCGGTGCCTCCCCCAAAAAACGAGATTCTGAATGGTGTTCGGGTAATTATCATTGCTTCCTCTCGAATCGCACTTTATGCAAGATATACGCAGGAAATTATGCAAGAACAGTACCATAATGGTGTTGAGAAGCCGCAGGTGCCGGCCGGGATGGCCCCCGTTGGACCAAAAATGTTGTCATGTGCGGTACCGGGGGCGCAGCACGGTGCGGCGGCTTCAGTATTCGATAGCCAGGAAGTCAACATCGTTATTATCTTTGTTGTTGTCGACAAATTTCTTGGCAATCAGGTAGCTGTTGTGAGGATTTTTTTGACAGGTGTCAATAAATCGTTTGGCATCGTTCTCGACCCTGCGTCTCTTTCGTGCGGCACAGTGGCGTACAAACTCGAGCAGTCTCTTTCTCTCTTCATCGCCTTCGACACATTCTGAGACAATTTCAGCCGCAAGATCGAAAAAGCCTGTGATGGCCGCGCACATGATCAACACATCGATCTGCCTTTTCGTAAAATCGAGGCCCGAGTTTGTCTCATCCAGGGGGTCCCGGAAGTAGATCGCGTCGGCCCAGAGAGCCCTCTCGTTTGTTTCATATTCCTTTCTGTCCAGCATTCGCCGGGAAATGTACTTCGGTGTCAGGCCGTATAATACAAAACCTTTTGAACGCAGCAATGGATCAATATCGGAGAATGTCTTCTGATTTTCGTAGATCGGGTAGAATTCAACTTCGCACCAGACGGACATGCATTGCGTACCGAACGCCTCCGGGGATGCCTCGATGATCTCGTATTCGGCGCCCTGGCAATCGAGTTTAATTATCTCAGCCTGGTAGTCGATCTGTGAGTTTATCCCGGCGACGATCGAGTCGAGGGTCCTCACAGGCAGGTTGACCGTTTCCTTTATATTGAGCCCGGTCTTGCCGTAGCGGTCGCGTATATGGGTGCCGGGCCTTAAGAGCGACGATGTGACGCCGTTGCGGGTGAGAAAGAAGTCTGCCCGGCCGTCCCGGGCGCCTACGATCGTATTATGGACGGTCATCCCGGCAAAGGGGCTGCTGTCGGTTCCCGTCAATGCACCGAAAGCGGCCGGATCGGGCTCGAAGCACAGACAATGTGTAATGGACGCCACGGGGAGCATCCGGGGGTGGACGCCTCCGGCTGCGCCGATATCGATGAAACGAAGCGGTGCCTGTGAGAATTCTGCGCCGGGCCTGGTCCGACGGAAAATACTGCTGTTCGATATGGCATTGAGCTCTTCCATCATCCCTCTTCTTTCGGCTACAGTTTCGGCATCTTGTCGGTGTTGTATGCCAGGTCGCTTCCCGAGGCGACGGATGCGTATTTGCCCAGGCAAAGCTCGACAATCTCATCAAACGAGAGAATTTCGGGCGAGATCTTTTGATACATTCTCGGGATCCCGAAATAAACATGCCTGTCCGCGAAGCGCAGTTCAGCCGTTTTCCTGAAGCCTATTTTTTCAAGGACCCTGTCGTAGTTGATGTTGTGCGTGCCCGGTTTTAAGATCTCGCTGTCACGGATATAGAAACAGCCGCCCTCCTTGATCGTTCTCGACGCATTGGCAAGGACCCATAGAATGCCGGCATAATTGAGCTCGTTGAGAACGAATGTGGCCGACATGATGTCCGCGGACGCGTCATCGATCCAGGGGAATCTCCAGGAAGGGAGATGCTTGATCCTGTAATTGCCGGAATTTATTTCCTCGCGTATCGCCGGCCCCGGCAACTGGTAATTCTCGCATTCGACCGCATCCAGGTAGGCACCGGGATAAGGCGACATGAACCTGAAATAATGCCTCTGGACCTCGTAGCTCATCGGGCTTGCTTCAAGGGCGTAGAAGCGTGAGTTGAGGAACCTGGTGCTCGAGGAGGCGGCGCAACCGAGGCCCGGGCCGATATCGATGTGATTGGGGGTCTCCGGCAGACCGGGGCAGTACTTTTGAATAAAGAAAAGGTCCTGCGCCCGCGCCAGGGCCTGCGCTTCCACGTGGTTTTTCCACGTATCGGAAAACGTGAGAAAAGGGAAGAAATGCTTGAACGAACGGGTTATTTCAGAGATCATGTATCCGTTGACCTCGTCATGATTATCCATGATGAGGGCCTCAGGAGTGTCTTTCTTCACGTACCACATCGAATAGTAGAATCCGACGGCGTAAAGCCCCCTGAGGCTGAGAATGTTGCTTTTGTGTTCATTTTCGGCCCATACGAACGGCGAGCCTATCCGCGTCGCCTTATCGCCGAATATCCATCCCTGTTCAACAAGCGCTCTTTCCATTGAGTTCATGATATCGTTCATAGCCTTATCTCCGTTCCGCAGTTGTTTTGTCCTAATAATTCGAGGCATCCGACTGGACCAGATGCCACCGTTCGAATGCGTCCAGCGGGTCATTGCCGCACACCCCCAGGAGCTTGATCCCGAAATGGCTGCAATGGCCGGACTGACTGAATCCCATGTCCTCGATCGTCCGGCGGAGTGTGGTCCCGGGAACAGCCCATGTCGAGACGGCCGATGCGCCCATTGTCGTCAACGCAAAGGAGGCCGCCGCGTAGAGCTTTTCGATGGCATCCCGATCGCGAATGTCGCATTCGATATCCACGATATCGCCTGTAATATCCCGCGAAGCGGGCGTTGTGAAAAGCTTGACCACCGCATACTCGCTGTCCGAAACGGACACCTTGAAATACCGGTAGACGGAGCTTCCGGCATAGCGCCACGATCTGTAGGCATCGGTGCGGGCAAAGGTCGTAGGCCGTCCGGACAGGCCGTTTAAGGGGAAAGCGGTGCGGCTGTCTACCGGTTCGAGGTCGTACGTCACTGCAGCAAGAGGACCGGCCGGCCCCCGGACCATGTGATGGAGTCTTCCGATGAATGCCATGCCGAGCTTTTTTTCGGCCGGTACGACCGCCGCCTTGTTTGCAAAGATAAATATAAAATCGAGGCCCGGCATCGATTCGATGGCGCGGCCCGCCATCATTCCGAAAAGTCCGTGCCTCTGATGGTCTTTCGCGATCACGATCCAGCTGAGCTGACCGCCGCTTAGGCCGCCTGTGGTCCTGAGACGTTGTATGCCCAGAGTTCCGACGACCCTGCCCGCATGCTCGGCAATGACGATGACGGCGGGATTTGGGTTCGCAAAGCACTGCCACCGAAAGAAGGCGGCATCCCTTTTGTATTCGGAATATATTTCCTTCTGGATGGCGACCATCCCGGCGATATCTTCGGGCCCTCCGGCCCTTATCGTAAAATTATCGGGCATGGTCTAAACAAAATGTCCTTGTTCGTCGCGCCGGGACAGGATCGGGTCTTTCACGGGCCACCATATGCCGAGGGACGGGTCGTCCCACGTATAGGTGAACTGGCCCCGCGGGTTATAATTGGTGCTCTGTTTGTAGTGAAAGATGGCGGTATCGCTCAGCACAAGATGGCCGTTGCCATGCTTTGGCGGCACGAGCACCTGCAGGTGGTTCCGGTCCGAAAGTGTGAACGATTGCCATTGCCTGAACCGGGGCGAGGCTTCGTCGCAGTTCACCACTACGAAATAGAACCGGCCGTAAAGACAGGAGATAAGCTTCCAGGTTTCCCGGTCGCCGTGAATTCCCCTCAGCACGTGGCGTGACGAGGTCGATATGTCGTCCTGGACAAAATCGACGTTTATGCCGGCACCCCTGTAGAGGTCGCTGTTGTACAGTTCGATGTAATCGCCCCGGAAATCCTCGAACATTGTCGGAGGTTCGATGAGAAGTACACCTTCCAATTGTGTTTCCGTCACTTTCATGGTTTCTCTCCGGGCATTCCTTTCAGGAATCGGCGGCCATCTTGTGCGCGTACAATTCCCGCAACTGCCGCACGACGGCCGTGTCGTGCCTGTTCTCGAATATGCGCCGCGCTTCGTTTTCATCAATAAGCGGTATAAGGCTCGCAAGCTGGTAATAGAAATTGTCCTGGCTGAAATCGAAGTAATTGCTCGCGTACGGATCGATCCGCGGGACCATGTTCCGTTTTCTGTACATGGCTTCAAGGTCCGTGCGCGGGAAAACGGTCATCGCAAAAAGATTGGCGATAAAAGGCTTCGGGATCCTGAGCATGAGCTCGATCGTCTTGTCCCTGTCTTCGTCGGTCTCAAAATCATTCTCAATTATAAAGTCATACATGCATACGAGGTCGTGTTTTTTCAGGACGCTCACCGCGCTAAGCACTTCATCGACCTTGTACGACCGATGAAAAATTGTCCTGTGCGTCTTTTCGCTCCCTGACTGTATTCCCATCTGGACCGTCTGCAGCCCGGCGTCCTTCAGCCGGGTGATATACCGGTCCTTAACGGTCCCGGGTGTGGCCCTGATTATAAAGGGCAGGCGGATGTCCCTCCTGTATTTCTCGCAGAACTCGACAAGCCATTTCTCGTCGGTCAGGAAATGATCGTCCATGAAATTGATAAATCCGATCCCGGGAATGGTCGCCAGCGCATGAGATATTTCAGCCAGGGTGTCATCCACGGTCCGCCTTCTGTACAATCTCCTTACGTTGTTCGTATAGAGGCGATTGAGGAACGAGTTGATGCAGTACGAGCAGCGGTGCGGGCACGACCGGGAGGTCAGGAGAACGTATCCGTCCCCGTTGTGCCGCGCGTACCTGACATAATCGGGCGGCCCGAATTGATGGAGCCCCGTGCCGTCCAGCACGCGAAAATGCTCGAAATGGAAGCGCGGGAAGGGCAGTGCATTCAGGTCCTCGATCAATGCGGGCGGGTTTATGATATCTTCCCCGTTGGTCCTGATGCCTATCCCGGGTATGCGGGAGATGTCCCGTCCGGCCCTCAATGTCCGCACGAGCTCAGGCAGGAACACCTCACCTTCTCCAAGGCATAGAGAGTCGGCATGATCAAGGCACTCCCCGGGCTTCGATGTAGGGTGAATACCGCCCCACACAATGTGCGCGCCGGGCAGGTGTTTCCGGACATGAGCGGTGACTGTTCTTGCGAAGTAATAATCCCGTGTCGTTAGAGAAATACCGACCACTTTGAATGCGTTGTCTGCCAGATATTGTGCAAATTCCCGTTCGGAATATTCGGCGACGCGGGGTATGAAAAGCAGGTTCGTCGATATCCCGTCATGAACGGCGCTTGCGTACAGGGACAGGCAGCCGATGTTGCGGTGGCTGTCGGATGCAATGGATATCAGGAGAAGCTCATTCTTCATGTCAGTTTACCTTCACAATTTTATGGGGGCCGGCGCGCCGTGCGGGCGCTTCAGAACATCCTGAATATTCCAGGACGGCGTTTCTGATGCCTGCCGGATCAAGCCCGATCTCCCGCCTGATGTCATCGAGCGCCCCGTAATAACAACAGAATTCGTCGGGCAGTCCGTGATATGCGGCCTTGACGCCGCCCGCTGCAGTAATGGCTTCGAACAGGCCGAAGGCATCGTGGACAACGATGAGATCGGTATCGTCAAATTTCCTCAGGAGCGATACGTCGAGGGGCTTTATCGTGGGGAAATACAAGATGTTCACGGGCAGGCCGGAGCATGCCTCTGCGACGTTCCCAAGGATGGGCCCTGACGTTATGACCGTCACCTCCGCCCCTTTCGTCTCCTGAACAATGATCCCTTTCCCGAACTCGCACGGCAGGTCGAGCCCGTGCCCATCCGCGGCTATCCTGATATAGGAAGGGCTCCCGTTTTTATAGCAGGCGCGGAAGAGGATATCGAACTCCTTTTTCGAGCCGGGCTGCATGACCTCCATGCCCGGAAGCATCCTCATAAGCTCGAGGTCTGTATAGCAATGGTGGGTCGCACCGTCCCAGGCATAATCGAAGGAGCCTCCGACCGTTACGATGGTGCAGCCGAAGCGGTTGTAACACAGGTCCAGTTTGACCTGTTCGTAGCTGCGCTCCGTGACGAAAGGGGTTATCGTGTGGACCACGGGGCGATAGCCCGTTGCGCTCATCCCGGCGGCCATGCTTATCAGGGTGTTTTCGCATATCCCGATGTTGAGGAGGCGTTCCGGGTATTTCTGCGAGAAATCGTTGAAAAGAAATACGCTTATGTCCCCGAACAGGAGGACGAGCCTGTCATCTTCTTCGGCGAGCTGCAGCACCGTTTTCTTAAACTGCTGTCTCATGGAGCTCTCCCAGGAGTATTTCAAGTTCGTGTGCGTCGGGGCTTCTGCGGTGCCACGCGAAGACATCGTTGACGAGCGTCCGGCATCCGGCCCCCTTTACCGTGTTGGCCACGACCGCTCGCGGCCTGTCCGCCTTCAGGGCGAGGGCCTCGCGGATTGCGGATACATCGTGGCCTTCAACCGATGTGACATCAAACCCGAACGCGGAGAATTTCCTTTCAGGGTCCCTAACCGGGAGACATCGCGCCTGGGAACGATTGTTGTCGAAAACGACTGTCATATTATCGAGCGACCGGTGCGCGGCGACCATAAGCGCCTCCCATACGGTGCCCTCGTTTGCCTCGCCGTCGCCGACCACCACATACACCCTGCGGTCCGAGCCGGACATTTTCAATCCCAGCGCCATGCCCGTTGCCACTCCTATTCCGTGGCCCAGAGAACCGGTCGACAGCTCGATCCCGGGGATCTTGAACCGGTCCGCATGGCAGCCGAAACGGGACCCGAAGCCCCCGAATGCATATACGTCCTGTATCGGGAAATAACCGAAATGCGCAAGCGTGCAATAAAGCCCGAGGGCGGCGTGCCCCTTGCTCAGGACAAAAAGATCGCGCTCAGCCCAATCCGGATCGGCCGGGTTGTGCCTCATGGTCTCATAGACGGCGCGAAGCGTTTCAACGACCGAAAAGCAGGTCGGGATATGCCCGTGCCCGCTATGATGAGATATTTTTAAAATGCTTTCCCTTATCTGCAGTGATAATCCGTCCATGAGCCTTAATCTCCGAGGATCTTCCTTTTCAGTTTGATGGCCGTCATTTCCTTTAAGTGGTCCCGGGCCCCGGGCCCGAATTTTGCCTCGATCATGTTGAGGTAGGCCGGGTTCTTGAAATAGGTATCGAAGGCGTAGTCCCGGAATTCAACAATCTGGGCCGCCGACAGATGCTCGGTCGGGAGGGGTTGGAACTCATACCCCTGTGAGGCGTACCCCAGCCACGTATCGGGCAGAGGATATCCTTTCTCCAGGGCCTCCCCGTAGAGGTCAGACCCGGGTATCGCCATAGCGCAGAAAAAACTGGGAAAGGCCGGCATGAGCTCCAGTGCCAGGTTAAGGGTGTCCTGCATTGACCCGTAATCATCGCCCGGCAGGCCGAACATGAAATTCGCGCAGAATTCTATGCCGGTTTCGTGGGCCTTTGCCACCGCGTTCCTTACCGAGTCGATCCCATATGAGTCTTTCCCGACGTTCGCCCTGATGTGGGTATTTCCCGTCTCTATCCCGAGCTTGAGCCAGTGAAACCCGGCTTTTTTCAGGGTTGTGAGATCTTTCATATCGAGCCTGTCGAGGATGTCTACCCGGGCGAATGCGTTGATGTTGAGGTCGTATCCCCTCTCGATCAACCCCTCGGCAATGGGCATGTAATGCCGCGGGTTAAAGACAAAAAGCTCATCATGGATGTTTATGTGCCGTACACCGTATGTGTTGACGAGCGTATCGATCTGCCTTAAGACCCAGTCCGGGCTCCAGTAGCGGATCCGGTGCTCGCCGTATGTGGCGTGTATCGCGCAGAAGCTGCACTTAAACGGGCAGCCGAGGCTCGTGAAGATCGAGGCGAATTTTGTGCGCTCGCTGAAGTCCTTGAGGCACATCCAGCTGAACGCACGGTATTTGTCCATGGGCAAAAGGTCCCAGGCAACATCGGGAAGTTCGCCTGTAAGGTCCCGGATATTCTCGGGCGCCGGTCCGTGCATGACGCCTGACCCGTTTCTCCACCAGAGCCCCTTGATGTCCCGGTGGTCTTTCCCGGCAATAATGTCGGCCAGGGCATGAAAGCCTTCACCTTTAACAAGAAGGTCACAGGCCTCTTCTTTCAGCGTCCTTTCGGGAAGCGCGGACGGATGCCACCCGGTCAGGATCAGGGCCGTTTCGCTCATGCGCTCCTTGATCTTCCGGCACAGGTCGCCAACAGCGACCATTATAGGCGCCGATACATTGGCCTGCTGGCTGTAGCAGACAATAGCGATAAACCGGGGATTGGCCTTGCTGAGATATTCCACCGTCTCGTCAGGGTCGAGGTTCAGTGCGTTTGCGTCAAGGATATCCACATGAAAACCCCGGTTCCTGAGATACCCCGCCGTCAGGGCGGCCCAAAAGGGTGTGTCGATTGCCGAGAAGACCTTACCCAGGTCCTGGTACACCTGTTTGCGGGTTCCCCCCGGATTGACGAGGACTATGTCGGGATTATGCGTCATGCCTGGCCCTTTACTGATATGAATATATGGCGCAGAAGAAGCGCCATCGGAGAGTCGAAATACACCTCATGTGGCGCCACTGTTCCTGTCATCGCGTAAGGAACCCTTTGCCTGCACGGACCCGTGTGCGCCAGTAATCGAGAAGGTCCGTCATTGTTGTCTCGAACGGGATCTCCGGCTTCCATCCCGTGTGCGCCCCGAATTTCGACGTATCGGGGACCTGCAGGTCCGCATCGAGCGGGCGCAGCCGTTCCGCATCGGTCTCGACGCGAATATCGTCCTTTGCCGTGGAGACGCTGATAAGGAATTTCAGCATATCGCCGACCGTGCACGAATAAGTTCCGCCTATGTTGTAATACTGCCCGGGAACAGGGTTGACGGTGAGAAGCATGTAGTATGCCCGGACCGCGTCACGGACATCAGACCAGGTGCGCATGGAATCGAGGTTTCCCGTCTTCACGACGGGCGGGATCAACCCGTGCTCGATCATGGCGATCTGTTTGGCAAACGTCGATTCCGCGAAAACGTCTCCCCTTCGCGGCCCCGTGTGGGTGAACATGCGTGTCACCATTATTTTCTGCTTGTATGCCTCTGCATGGAACCGGCCGATCATATCGGTCCCGATCTTGGAGATCGCGTACGGGGATGCCGGGTGAAAACCGCATTCCTCGTTAATGGGCAGTTTCTCCCGGGGGACCCTTCCAAAGACCTCCGACGATGAGCACACATGGATCAGGGGATCGAGGCCCGATCGTCGGATTGCCTCGAGCAGGCGTGCAGTTCCCGTTATGTTCGTCTGAAGGGTATCGATCGGAGACGAGAAGCTCGTTTTCGGATAGCTCTGCGCGGCCAGGTGAAAGACATAGTCCGGTTCACTCTCTTCCACGATATTAATGAGAGAAACGTAATCGTTGAGATCACCGTTCAGAAAATAGACCCTCTCTTTCCGGTTTGCCATGTCGAGGAGGTGCTCGACGTTATCGAGCGGGCTTCTCCACCGGCACATTCCGTATATGTCCCAATCCGTGTTCGCCAGAAGAAAATCGCAAAGATGCGAACCGACCATACCGGTTATTCCCGTGATGAGGGCTTTTTTCATTACATAGCTTTCCTTGTTCGCATGTCGTCGTAGATCACACGGTGAGCAGCTTCGAGTATGCCTGCAGCTGTCGGTGCCGTGTCACCTTTTCCGTCCGTGGTAATGCGCACGGTATGCAATCCGGCCTTTTCCCCGGCGATGATGTCCTTCTCGGAATCGCCGATCATATAGCTCCTCGTCATGTCGATGGAAACGCCCTTTCTCCGGTAGTCGCGGACAGCCATTTCAATAAGGCCCGGCGCCGGTTTCCTGCATGAACAGTTCTCGGCGGCGGTGTGCGGGCACATATAGACAGTGTCGATACTGCCTCCATGCCGGCGAACCTCGCTTTTCATGTGTTCATGGATCGCCCCGACGGTGTCCGGGGACACCATGCCTTTGCCGATGCACTGCTGATTTGTGATGACAACAACGAGATAACCGCTGTCATTAAAAAGTTTGATAGCCTCGAAAACGCCCGGCAGGATGGAGAATTCTGAAACGGACGTGACGTAATCGCCTTCCGGTTTTTTCTCATTGATGACGCCGTCCCTGTCGAGGAAAATGGCCGGTGCATCGACGGAAAACAACCTGTTCTCGATCATTTCGCACATGACATGGCCAAGTGTGATGTGCGCCTCCTGTATCCGGGGTGTTACCATCGACGGTACTGCTACCAGGTAATCACACAGGTCTTCCATATTGTTCGGCCGCTGCCCCGTAAAGCCGACGGTTATCATTTTCCGCCGCCGCGCTTCTTCCAGCGCTTTTACGACGTTTGGAGAAGATCCGGAGGTTGAAAGCGCCAAAAGAACGTCTCCCGGCCTTCCCTGCGCCCTGACGAGCCGCGCAAACACATCGTTGTATGAATAATCGTTCGCAACGGCCGTCATGTACGACGTGTTGACGTGCAGCGCTTCCGCAAAAAGAGGCTGGCGGTCAAAAAAGAACTTGCCGGAAAGCTCTGCGGCTATATGCTGGGCATCCGCCGCGCTTCCGCCATTGCCGCATGTCAGGACCTTGTGGTCTTTTCTGTAGGCCTGTATGACAGCGTCGGTCGCAGCAGCGAGAATGTCCGGTATTGCTGAGTCTTCGAGAATACCCGTCAGGACGGCGACGGTCTCGTTGACTGCCGAAGAGAAAGCGGACATAAAGTGTGTGTTCTGCATACTCTCCCTGAAGTATGCAAGATGTGTGCCTTGACATCCGCCCCGGAACAGTGCCCGGGCGTAACCCGGCAAGTATTCAGGGGTTTGTCGCGGGATAAACGGGTGTACACGTTGTCAGCACAGCAAACCGGCGTTATCCGTACCGTAAGCAGAACGTGCCGCCTTTCCCGATCCGCGTCAGATTATTGACGATTCTGGTGAGAAGACCTTAAGCGTATCTTCCTTCGTGCGATAACAGTGATAGCCGGTATATCGGAGACCATGTAATGAATATCATCACTGCAGGAGATCCCCTGCTGATCATGTCGCAGGCACATGCCCCGCAGAAGGGCGGCCGACGGGTGAGCACCCCCGGCTCCGCGACGTCCGACACGATTGTGCTTTCACAGATACCCGATAAGGCGCTTCTCAAATACCGTGAAGCTGTTGATCACATTGTTTCGGACCTTATGCGCATTGTCGATGCCTATGTAGCGGCCGGATTGCCGGCTGACGATGTCGCTTTTCCGGGGGCCCTGACGCACTGCCGGGCCATGACCGGTCGGGATACCTGTGTTTATTTCCCCGGCCCCGCCCCGGGGGAGAGCGAAACCAGGTCCGGTCAGGTCGTCGTGATAGGAAACGGCCTGTCTTTTTCGGATGGTGCACGTAATCTGGAGGACGAAGAGATCATACGGGCCATGGTTAAAGTCGCCGCGCAAAAACCGGCAGCTGCAACCCCGCGCATCGGGTTAAGGCTTGCGGACATCGAATCGATACCCGTACGCGACCGCTTCATCCTGTTCACGGAAACGAAGAATGATGTGCCTGTTGTTTCCATCATCAGGCAGAAGGCGTCAGGGCGTTCGGAGCCCGTGACCGGGGATCAGGTCCCCGAGGCGGATATACAGGACGTTATAACGAAAATAAGGGAATTCATCACTGAACAGGTTAACCTTCCGCAAGTTGACGGTCAGCCGGAAAAGGCGCTTTCAGAGGATGGCCCCGTAAAATCCGGACTGGATAGATCGCTGATACCGGTTGCGCCGGCCGATGCACTGGCAGATGCTATACCCGGTATCACGGTGCGGTATGTGCATTTGTCGCCGCCTTCGCCTGATGTCCCGGCAGGGACGGACCCGCGACTTCTCATTGTGGATAAGCTTGCATCACTCGGGGAACTGATCGAGGGCATGTCCGGGCCATCCCTGCCCTCGGAGGGGGGATCGGAAGACGATCGGGCGGCGCTCAGGGAGACCATAAGTTCGGCTCACGAACAGATAACGACCACGGTACGCCAGGCCTTGAGTGCTGCGTCCCGGGATTACCGGACGGCGGCCGGCCCCGCTGATCAAGGTTTTCCTGGAGCAGGTATCAATGAAGACGGCACCCTCCGGATCGACAGGGTTATGCTTGTCGAGTCCCTTTCGGCGAAAAAGGAGGAGACCGTCACCTTCATCCGGGATTTCGGAAGATCGTTGCAGGACGGGCTGAGGTATGACTTCAATCCTCTTGCAGGCGTGTATGCAGGCGGCCGGGACGCTGCCGGCATCACAGGGGCCGGCAGAAAAGACAGGGCCGGTGATGATAACGATAAACAAAAGGCCCGGCTTGAAGAACGCCTGAACAGGGTGCAGCTGTTGTTGAGAAGCTCCTATGAATTGAAGGACGTGTTTATGCAGAGCCTGTCTTTGAACAATGCGGGGCCCGGTGATGAAACGGATCGATGACAGGGATGTGCGCCGTTTTCAGGAATTGACGCAGGCCGCCCTGAGCGAGCCCGAAAACGGGGCGTTTATCGAGAAGCTTCTTCAAAGGGAAAAACTATCCGCCGGGATCTCACGGTGCGCGCCGGTCATGGCACACAAGACCGCCGGGAGGCTTTACAGTGAGGAAATGCAGGTCATTGAAAGGCTCGAGGCGGAACGGTCACAGTTGTTGGCTGAGATAGAGCGCTACGCCCGGAGCGAAAAAGCCATGAGATCGTACAGGTCGCAATTTCCCCTTCCTCCCATTCGGCCTTTTTTCGAAAAAAAAGACTAAAAAACCCTTAAGCCACCTTTCCTTTGTTCGATAACCTATACAGGTAAAAGAACATGACGATATCAGATTATCAGATAAGCAGCGTGATCAGGACCTACATGAAGAACATGAAGGTGCGGATGAACAGGCCCGGTAATGACCAGGAGATCGACAATCGCGAGGACGAGGTTGCCATCTCAAGGGAAGGGATGAAGAAAATGATGTACGAACGCATAGGCGAGCACGTTACCGAAAAGCTGAAAAGACATGATGAAAAATGATGAAACCTTCCGCATTCTCGTTGTTGACGACAATAAAGAGCTCAGGGAAATACTCGAAGAGTTCCTCAAGGCCGACGGTCATCACGTAGAAGGGTCACCGAACGGCCGGGATGCCCTGGAGAGGCACCAGAAGTCACGGTTTGACCTGATCATCACCGACCTTAACATGCCCGGGATATCGGGTATGGAATTGATCAAGACCATCCGGAAAGAAGACCAGGATACGGAATTCGTTATCATAACAGGTTACGCCTCTATGGACACCGCGGTCGAGGCGGTGAGGATCGGGGCCTTCGACTATATAGTCAAGCCCTTCCGCATGGAAGAGCTCCATGTCGTCGTAAAAAACGCCCGCGACAAGGTGACCCTGAAAAAGCTCAATGCCAAACTCGTCCAGACACTTCAGAGCTTCTACGATGAGATGGACAGGTACCGGAAGAAAAGGTCCGACGAAACCGGACCCAGGGAGACTGCGGCATCAGACACCGGGCAGCAAAGCGATACCGAAAAGATCGTGGACGAGATCAGAGATCTCGAAAAACTGAGAAAAGGGAGGCTTCTCATTGAATGACAGAATGTCATCGGCATTAACCGGGACCAGGGATTGAGCCATGCTCTCGGGGACAAAGACGCTCATCGTTGACGACAATCCCGACGTCATCGCAGTCCTTTCTGATTTCCTTGCATTCAACGGTTGCGAGGTTCACAAGGCCGTCTGCGGCAGGGAAGCCATCGATGTCCTGGCAAAGAGGGACATCGATGTTGTTATTCTTGACGTCCAGCTTCCCGATATCAACGGTATAAACCTCATCGATACGATCAAGGTTGACAGACCGGCCACCGCTGTTGTCATGGCCACCGGCTATTATGACCCGAATTTTGTCATCGACGCGATGAAAAAAGGCGCATCCGATTTTCTGCTCAAACCGTTCGAGTTCGATAAACTGCTTCTTGTCATGATGCGGGTCATCCGTGAAAGAAACCTGCTCATCGAAAAAGAAAACATGATGCAGAACCTCGAGGACAAGAGGAAGATAGAGCATCTCAACAGGGCATTGCAGAAGAAGATCAGAGAACTGACGACGATGTACCACATATCGAACAAGTTCAACGCGATAAATATCTTTGAAGACGTGTATGAAAAGATGATCCACATCGTGGGAGAGACCCTCGATGTCCGTTCATGCGGATATTACGTCGCCGACCCGGAAGCAGACGAGCTCGTCCTGTATACCGGGCATGTGAAGGACGGGGGCGACCCCGGGGCCGACTGGAAAAGAGTGGGCCTCCCTGACGAGTTCAAGAAGGATTATCGCGGGCCGCGCAAGCATCTTGTGCGGGACAACAAGGTTTATCTTCCCCTTGTTATCCAGGGCGAGCCGATCGGGTTCATTATGACGGAAGCAAAGCTGAACGGCGGCAACACCCCGACGACGCTCGACAATGACATCTTTTTCCTCCGCCTGATCGCCGAAAAGGCGTCGACCCAGATCGAGAACAGGATGCTCTATGAAAGCCTGTTCGAAAATATCCTTCATACCTTGCGGTCCTTGATCATCGCCATCAACAGGCGGGATTTCTATACGGACGGCCACTGCAAAAGAGTGACGAACTTGAGCCTCGCACTCGGGGAGCGCCTCAGGATAAGCGAATACGAAAAAGATGTGATAAGGGTTGTCGGCCCCGTCCATGATCTCGGGAAGATCGGTATCCCGGACAGGATCCTCCTGAAACCGGAGAAACTGACCGACGACGAATATGCGGTCATGAAGAGCCACTCGGAATACGGAGAAGAGATAATGAGCCGCTTCGAGATACTTGCGAAGGAGGCAAAAATAATACGTCACCACCACGAGCGGTATGACGGGCGCGGCTACCCCGACCGCCTCGCCGGGGACGACATACCGGTATGTTCACGCATAATAGCGGTATGCGACGCGTATGACGCCATGGTAACAGACCGGCCGTACCGGAAAGGAATGGAAGAAGACGCGATCCTGACGGAAATGACCCGGTGCAGGGGGAGCCAGTTCGATCCGGTGATAGTCGAGGCATTTAACGAAATTATCCGGGACGGATATGATTGCTGATGGCGAAAGACGGGAATTTTTCAGGATCCGCGACCGGGTCCCGGTGGAATTCCGCAGCATCAGCCGCGAAGAGTTCATAAAACTGCAGGACACTATCCGCTACAATTCAACGCAGGTCGTGGACCGCCTCCACGAACTGTATTTCATGGAGGCCCGCGGCGAAGTCACCGACGGGCAGGACCGGATCTACAGTTACATGCACCTGATCAACCGGAAACTTGACATGATCATCGAGATGCTGGGCAGGGCCCGGGCCCCCGAAAGCTATGTCAGCATCCAGACGGAGGCGAGCATAAGCGGGTCGGGCATACAGTTTGCCTGTACCCCGGAGCTTTCAGAAGGCCAGTTCGTCGAGGTCAAGATCATTGTGCCCGTGTTTCCCTACCCCAAGATAACCTGTTTGTGCCAGGTCGTGCGCACCGAGAAACAGACGGACCCGGCTGTGCCCGGGCAAAAGACCGCGTTCAAGTTTATGGTCATAAATGAAAAAGACCAGGATATCCTGATCAATTACATCTTTCTGAAGGAACGCCAGTTCCTGCGTGAGAAAAAAGAAACGGCGAGTTGATGAGCTATGGATATTGCCACAATACTTGGCCTGGTAATTGGTATCGGAGCGGTGCTCGTGTCTTTCCTCATGGAAGGCGGGCACCTGTCCGCACTGATACAGGTGCCGGCGATGATACTTGTCATATTCGGGACTTTTGGAGCGGCGACCGTAACGACATCTGTTAAACAGCTCATCAATCTGCCGAACCTGATGCGGGTCGCTTTCTTCGAGAAGCAGATGGATTCCCCCCGGCTCATCGACCTCTTGTTCGACCTGTCCCAGAAGGCGCGCAAGAACGGGCTTTTGAGCCTGGAGAAGGACCTCGATTCCATTCACGAGCCTTTCCTGCGCAAGGCCGTCCAGCTTGCCATCGACGGGTTCGAGACCAACAAGATCCGGGAGATACTCGAGATCGAGATGGCGTACATCGAAGAGCGGCACAAAGCGGGTGCGAACTTCTTCATGAAGCTCGGCGGGTTCTCGCCGACGCTCGGCATCATGGGCACTGTGCTCGGGCTCATCCATGCGCTGGGCAACATGGAGAACAGCTCGAATATGGCGTCCGCCATCGCGAGCGCATTTATTGCGACCCTCTGGGGCGTCGCGCTCGCGAACCTCATCTACCTTCCGATATCGGACAAACTCAAGCAGAAACATCAGGACGAGGCGCTCTACCTCGAGATCATCACCGAGGGCGCCATATCGCTTGCGATGGGCGATAATCCGAGGGTCATTCGCACAAAGCTCGTCTCGTTCCTGCTGCCCGACAAACGTTCGGAGGCCGTACAATGAGGCGTCGCAAGAAACCGGAAGAGCATGACAACCTCGAGCGCTGGCTCATCACGTATGCCGACCTCATAACCCTGCTCCTGGCCTTTTTTATCATGATGTACACGTTTTCCAAGCAGGACACCCAGAAATACCGTGAAGTGACGGGACATCTCAAGACGATATTCGCGGGCGGACCACCCGTCGGGGCGCACGGCGGCGCATTGGCCTCGGTTCCCTTCGACATTTCCCTGGCGCCCCGCGGCTCGACGAAGGACGTGAAAGAGAGGCTTGAACAGGAGATTGACAGGGCCGAGGCGAACGGGGACGAGGTCTACAAGAAGATGTCCGTTATCAGTGATGAGCGCGGCATCGTGATACGCATTCTGGACGAGGCCTTTTTCGACCCGGGCAAGGCCGATCTCAAGCAGGGTGCGAAAAAGACGCTTGACCGCCTTGCCCCGGTCATAAGCGCCGTAAGCAATCCAGTCCGGGTGGAAGGCCACACCGACAATATCCCGATCGCCACATCTGAGTTTCGTTCCAACTGGGAGCTCTCGGTAAGGCGGGCAACCGAAGTGATACGCTACCTGATAGAAAGGCACGAGCTCTCCCCCGGGAGAATATCCGCCGTCGGGTACGCGGAATACCACCCCGTCGTCCCGAACACCACACCCGAAAACCGCTCCCGGAACCGCAGGATAGAAATAATAGTGTCCAAATCGCTGCAGGAAAAAGGCTATGGGCAATAGGCTATGGGCAACAGGAAAAACCTTCCTATCGCCCATAGCCTATTGCCCATAGCCCGCCGTTTATATTAGCTAAACCCGATCAAACACTCTCATTTTATTATTTTTCATAAATGGAAGAAATTTCTTGCATATTTTGTAGATAGGGGAGTATAAACTATTTAGACGGGGGTCGGGCTGTAAACCCGTGGTAAACAATAATCTAAAGGAGGGGTATGTATGACGAAGGCGGAATTGATCAGTAAGATGGCAGCAGGCTCAAAAATATCTAAAGCCGCTGCAGGCAAGGCCTTGGAAGCTTTTCTCGATGGTGTGAAGGCAGCCCTCAAGAAAGACGAACGCGTAACACTTGTCGGTTTTGGCACCTTTTCAGTCTCAAAGAGGAAAGCCCGCAAGGGAAGAAACCCGAGGACAGGCAAAGAGATCAAAATCCCTTCACGGAAAGTACCGAAATTCACCGCTGGAAAAGCACTCAAGGATGCCATCTGATCTACAATTTCGAGTAATTTAATACAAAAATGCCTCTCATGATGAGAGGCATTTTTGTTCCCTCGTCTTCCCTGATGGTCGGTCTCGTTGTATACGGGATACGGAATACCGGGTGGGGCTACCGGTGGCCGAGAAGAATGTTTATAGCCCGGGATATGAGGGTGTCCGTGTCGGAGATAGAAGCCGATAAGGCTTCATGGGCGAGGGTCGCGCCTTCCTCGTTGCCGAGGGAGAGGTTGAGGTCGATGCGGTCGCCCTCGATGCGGGCGTTGATGCCGAGCGGTATGTTGCACCCGCCTCCGATGGCGGCCTGTATGGCGCGCTCGATGGTGACCTCGTTATACGTGTTTGTATGGTTTATCGGCCGGACGAGCGCGGCCGCTTCATCGTCGCGTCTCACCTCGATGCCGATGGCGCCCTGCCCGGCGCTGGGCACCATGATGTCAGCTGGGATGATCTGGGTAATTGAGGTGTGGAGCCCGAGGCGGCGGACGCCGGCCGCGGCGAGTATGATGCCGTCGAGGCCCTCGGCATCCATCTTTCTCAAACGCGTGTCGACATTGCCCCGCACGGGAACGACGGTGATGCCGGGCCGGTGCCGGAGGATCTGGGCCTTTCTGCGCAGGCTCCCCGTGCCGATGCGGCAGCCGGGGATAAGCTCCCCGATATCCTTCAGGCGGGTCGATATGAAGACGTCACGCGGGTCCTCGCGCTTGAGGAAACCCTCGATAGTGAGGCCCTCTGCAAGGTCGGCCGGGATGTCCTTTGTGCTGTGCACCGCGAGGTCGATCGAGCCGCGTGCCAGCTCATCCTCGATCTCCTTGACGAAGACGCCTTTCCCGCCGATAGCCGCAAGCGGCTTGTCCCACACGGTGTCGCCGGTCGTTTTGATGAGCTTCACCTCAAAGGTATGCCCCGGATGTGCGCCCTTCAATGCGTCTATGACAATGCGGGCCTGGGCAAGTGCGAGCTTAGACCCCCGTGTCCCCACTATCCACGTCGTTTTCATCGTTTTCCTCGAATTGGAAGAGCTTTTTCAGTGCGTCGAACACGGCCGGGTCCTGAGTGTCCTTGAGCAGGGCCAGGTACGGATGGACCAGCTTGTTCACGATCGAGCGCGTCATTGCGTCCATCGCGGCTGCGACCTCGGGGTCCCTGTCGGGAAGCCTGGCGATTGTCCTTTTGACCTCGCGGGCCCTGATGATGTCGGCGGTTGCCGTGATATGACTGATCAGCGGGTTCACGTCGACCTTATCAAGCCATTCCGAGAACCTTGACGCCTCGTCCTCTATGATGACCTGCGCCTTTTCAGATTCCTTTACCCGGTTCGACAGGTGCTTCAGGGACAGATCCTTGAGATCGTCGATATCGTAGAGGTAGACATTGTCCATATCGTTGACGGCCGGGTCGACGTCCCGGGGCACCGCTATGTCAATGAAGAATAGAGGCCGGTTCTTTCGTTTCTTCATCGCCGTATGGAGCATGTCCGGCGCAATGAGAGGCACGTCGGACCCGGTCGACGTCAGGACCACGTCGACCACCGTGAGGAGCTCGAACAACGATTCGAAAGGGCGTGCTTCCCCGATTATCTCGTCTGCCAGTTTGCGGGCCTTCTGGAATGTCCTGTTCGTGATGAAAATGTCCGGCACCCCTTCTCTTTGAAAGTATTTCAGGGCGACTTCGCACATCTCTCCGGCACCGACGACGAGTATCTTCTTCTCGTCGAGGCTGCCGAAGATCCTCCTGGCGAGCTCCACTGCCATCGAGCTGATGGACAGCGGGTTATACCCTATCTTCGTTTCGGTCCGTATCCGCTTGGCAACGTTGAACGTCTTGTGAAAGGTCTTGTTCAGGAAAAACCCGGTTGTTTTCGAAGACGCCGCGATCCGGTACGCCTCTTTCACCTGCCCGAATATCTCGGGTTCGCCGATGACCATCGAATCGAGCCCGGAGGCAACGAGAAAAAGGTGGCGGAAGGCGTCTTCGTCCCGGAAGCTGTACGTATACCGGTCGAACACGTCAGCCCCGGCTTTTACCGCATCCGACAGGACGTGCCGGATTTTCTTCACCATCGCATCGTTGTTGTCCCCGGAGTAATATATTTCGGTCCTGTTGCACGTGGACAGGACGACAGCCTCGTTTATCCCTTCCTGCTGTATTCTGGCGAGGATGTCGGGGATCGATCCTTCCTTGATGTAGAACTTCTCCCTGACCTCGAGCGGTGCCGTGTTATGGTTGAGACCGATTATGCCGATAGCCCGTTTCTTCATGTCTATATGTACGTGTGGTTGCCCTTCAGGAGAAAGTTTACGCCAAGAAAGGTGAAGACGATGAGTATAAACCCGAGGATCATCATGTATGCTGTACGCTTGCCCCGCCATCCGAGGGCGAGCCTGTTGTGGAACAGGATGGCATATACGATCCAGGTTATAAGGGACCATGTCTCTTTCGGGTCCCACTGCCAGTACGAGCCCCAGGCAAAACCGGCCCACATCGAGCCCGTTATGATGCCCGCTGTCAAAAACGGGAACCCCAGGGACATGCACCTGTAATTGATCCTGTCGAGAGTCGACAGTGAAGGGAATTTTTCCGAGAAGAAAAACGCCCTTTTTTTCTTGATCTCTTTTTCAACCGCCAGGTAGACGAGGGAAATAAAGAACCCGACGATAAATATGCTGTTCCCTATGAAGGACAGGATGGTATGGGCGGGGAGCCACGCGCTTTTCAAAGCCGGCACCAGGGGCTTGATCTCCGACGGGAAGTTAAGGGACATTATCAAGATGAAGCTCACAAGCGGCGCGATGATGCACCCGATCATGGGGACGCGGTATGCCCGCCGGATATAGAAAAAAAAGCCCGTGATGCACAGGGACAGGAACGACAGCGATTCATAGACGTTCGTTATCGGCGTGTACCCTGCCGCACAATACCGCGTGATAAGGCTTGCCAGGTGAATGACGAAAGCCGTGAGGATGCTGTAGTATCCGGGTCTTTCAAGGACAGGCCTGTTGAGGGCGAGGCTCAGGGCGTATGTGAGCGTGGACAGGAGATAGAAACCGAGGGCTGCGTAAAGGAGATAGACGTTCATGGTATCCGGCTTTTCACGACCCTTTTCATGCCTGAAGTGCCCGTTTTGACTATCTCCTCCCGGTCCATGGAGCCGATATATCTCATAATGCTCCGGCGCACCGCTTTGTCAGCCACTGTTTTGAGAAGATAGCGGCGCACCGCACCGATGATCCGGACATAGGCAACCCAGTCCCGGTTCATGGTCTCTTCGACAGATTGCCGGATCTTTTTTGATGCCATGGGGAGGATCCCCGAAGTTGATATCGCTATCGTAACGTCGCCCCTTCTGACAATGGACGGGACGATGAAATCGCATTCCTCGGGCCGGTCGACGACATTGACGGGTATCCTGAGTTCAGCGGCATTTTCCCGTATGAGACGGTTCGTTTCCCTGTCGTCGGTGCATGCGAAGATGATGACGGCATGTGCGTGATCGCCCGGCCTGTATTCACGAAGGGCCAGGCTGATCCTGCCGGCCTCGGCGAGATGCTTGAGCTTCTTCGTTGCCTTCGGGCTTACGACGCGGACGGAGGCCCTGAATTTCAGGAGCATCACCGCCTTGCGCTCGGCCACGGCACCGCCTCCGATTATCAGGCATTCCTTGCCCGCGACATCGAGAAAAACGGGGTAATAGTGGTGCCGGTCAGTATCTGATCTCAAATTTCGGGAACCCACCCGTGTATTCTTCAAACGACACATCGGTCCATTCGACTGAGGCCCCGGGCGGGCCCGTATGAGACCAGCGGACCAATGCCCCGACATTTTCCTTCTCGCCTTCACACACGATCTCGACCGTCCCGTCCGGACGGTTCCTCACCCATCCGGTAAGTCCAAGGCCCGTTGCTTCCCGCTGAGTCAGGTACCGGAAGTAAACCCCCTGGACGATGCCGTGAACGATTATGTGCGCCCTTGTCTTCATTCGTCTGAAAACCCTGTTATATCAATGCTCTGCCGGATGCCGTCTTCCTTACATTCTCTCTTGTTGGTAAAGGTTTTTTGTATTATACTTATCACAACATTCACATAAAATCCAGCTTGCGTCGGGCCTTTGAGGGGAAAAGCGAATATGTACAGACTGGGCATAGATATTGGTTCTGTCAGCATCAACGCGGCGGTCCTGAATGAGAGCGGAAGCATCGTCACGTCGCAGTATATCCGCCACAAGGGAAAACCCTTTGTCGTCGCGAGGGATGTCATCGAGCAGTGCCTGAGCGGGTATGACATCGAGTTCATGGCAACGACGGGTACGGGGGCGAAGGTCTTCGCCTCGCTTATCGGGGCGCCTTTCATCAACGAGATCGTTGCCGTGTCGCGGGCAATGGGCAGTCTCTATCCTTCAACGGGAAGCGTCATCGACATCGGAGGCGAGGATTCGAAGCTGATCATCTTCGAGCATACCGGCAAAAAGAACATCCCGCTCCGCGTGAAGGACTTTTCGATGAACGCCCTGTGCGCCGCAGGCACGGGGTCTTTTCTCGACCAGCAGGCATCGCGGCTTCGCTTTACCATAGAGGAGTTCAGCGAGGTTGCGCTCAAGGCTGCCAATATCCCGCGGATAGCCGGACGATGCACGGTTTTTGCAAAATCCGACATGATCCATCTTCAGCAGATAGCGACCCCCGATTACGAAATCGTGGCAGGGCTGTGCTATGCACTCGCGCGCAACTTCAAGGGCAATATCAGCAAGGGTAAGGAACTCGAAACCCCTGTCGCGTTCATAGGGGGTGTTGCCGCTAATGCGGGGATGAGGAAGGCGATCAAAGATGTCTTTGAACTGACCGACGAGACATTTTTTGTACCCGACAACTATACCGCGATCGGGGCGGCAGGGGCAGTTTTTGCCGTTATGCAGGACCCGGCCCTCAAGGTCCCGTTCGCCGGGCTCGACAGGCTTAACACCTATCTCAACGAGACGAGGGACGAGCCTACGCATGAGCCGCTGGCGATCTCCGAAAAGAACATGAATGTCGCGTACGAGATGAAAACCGCCGCACAGAAGACGCTCGTATATCTCGGGGTCGACGTCGGGTCCATCAGCACAAACCTTGTCATTATCGATGAAGAGAGGAATGTCCTCGCAAAGCGGTACCTGATGACCGAGGGGCGGCCGCTTGAAGCGGTGAAAAGAGGGCTTGCCGAGATCGGCGAGGAGATCGGGGATAAGGTCGAGATCATCGGCGCGGGCACGACCGGTTCAGGCCGGTACCTGACGGCCGATTTCCTGGGGGCGGACATAGTCCGCAACGAGATAACGGCGCAGGCGCAGGCCGCGATATCGATTGACCCTTCTGTCGACACGATCTTCGAGATCGGCGGCCAGGATTCCAAGTATATCAGCATCGACAACGGTGTCATCGTGGATTTCGAAATGAACAAGGCATGCGCCGCCGGCACGGGGTCCTTTCTCGAGGAACAGGCGGAAAGGCTCGACATATCGATCAAGGAAGAATTCGGGAAGCTGGCGCTTCAGTCAAAGAAGCCGGTCAAGATGGGGGAGCGCTGCACCGTGTTCATCGAGTCGGACGTCATCCACCAGCAGCAGCGGGGCGCCGACCGTGAAGATATCGTGAGCGGCCTCGCCTATTCTATCGTCCAGAATTACTTGAACAAGGTCGTTGTCGACCGGCGGGTCGGCAAAAGGATATTTTTCCAGGGCGGCACCGCCTTCAATAAAGGCGTTGTGGCTGCCTTCGAGAAGATTGTCGGGGCGTCGATAACCGTCCCTCCCCACCACGACGTGACGGGCGCGATCGGTGTCGCCATCCTTGCGATGAAGGAGAGAACGTGGGAGACGAGCGGCTTCAAGGGATTTGACCTCAGCAGGCGGCCGTACGCGGTCGACACGTTCGAATGTAAAGGTTGTGAGAACCTCTGCGAGATACGCAAGGTCACCGTGGAGAACGAGGCGCCGCTCTATTACGGGAGCAGGTGTGAGAAATATGATGTTGTCCGCAAGGGCGGCAGAAAGGACATGGTGGACCTTTTTTCGCAGCGCGAGCAGCTCCTCGATGAGACCTACGGCAAAGGCGGCGGAAAACACACGATCGGCATACCGAAGGTCCTCCACATGCACGAGCTTCTGCCGTTCTGGAAGGTCTTTCTCACGGAGCTCGGTTTCAATGTGGTCGTTTCGGACATGACGAACAAAAAGACGGTGCGGGACGGCGTCGAGAACATCATCGTCGAGAGCTGCTTCCCGATAAAACTTGCCCACGGGCACGTGATGAACCTTATCCGGAAGGATATCCGCAATATATTCATCCCGAGCGTGATCAGCCTCAAGAAGCCGTCGGAGCATGCGAGAAATTCCTTTGCGTGTCCCTATGCCCAGTCCCTTCCCTATACTATAAAAGGCTCGATCGACTTCGATCACAAAGGGGTGAGGGTCTTTACTCCCATCATCAGGTTCGGTGAGGGAAACGAGACCGTTCTTAACGACCTCACCGAACATTTGAAACCGTACAGGATATCGAAAAGGAGAGTGAAGGACGCATTTGAAAAAGCGACCAGGGTCCAGGACTCTTTCTACACCCGCCTGACACAGATGGGAAACGCCTTCCTGCGTTCCCTCGGGAGAGATGAGAAGGTGATGGTGATAATCGGGCGGCCATACAACAGTGCGGACGCCGGTGCGAACCTCAACATCCACAAGAAACTGCTCAGCCTCGGAGTGAAGGCGGTCCCGATGGACATGCTGCCCGTGAACGAAATGATCGAAGACCCGGCCGACCTCGAACAGATGTACTGGGGATACGGCCAGAAGATACTCAAGGCCGCCCGGGCCGTGAAGAACAACCGGAACCTGTACGCGATCTACGTGACGAGCTTCGGGTGCGGCCCCGATTCCTTCATCTCCCATTTCTTCAAGAAGATAATGGGGAACAAGCCGTACCTTCAGCTCGAGATCGATGAGCACAGCGCCGATGCGGGCGTCGTCACGCGGCTTGAGGCCTTCCTCGACAGTATTAACAATGCGCATTTCGACGAGCACATACCGGAGCGGGAACAGGTCCCTTTCGAATTGAACGGGAAGCGCCGGAAGATCTATGTCCCCTACATGTCCGACCATGCGCATACCCTCGCGGCGGCCTTCAGGGGGTGCGGGGTGAATGCCGAGGTCATCAAGGAATCCACCGAGGAGACCGTTCTCATAGGGAGGCGCTTTACGTCGGGCAAAGAATGTTATCCCTGCATCCTGACGACAGGGGACATGCTCCGTGTTGTCCGCAGCCCCGATTTCGACCCTGAGAAGAGCGCTTTTTTCATGCCGTCCGGGGAGGGCCCCTGCCGTTTCGGGCAGTATAACCGTTTTCACAGGATGGTCCTTGACGAGGAAGGATATGCCAATGTCCCCATATACGCCCCGAACCAGGACCACCGGTTCTACAAGCAATTGAACATCGTCGGGGGCAAGTTCCGGCGCCTCGGCTGGAGGGCGGTTGTCGCAGCCGACCTGTTGGCAAAGATCCTTCATGAGATACGCCCGTATGAAAAAATACCCGGACAGACAGACAGGATATACAGAGAATCCATGGAGGAGGTGTGCCGGTGCGTGGAAAGGGGTGCCCGGGACATCGACGCCGTGCTCAGGGATATCCTGGGTAAATTCTCATCGGTCGAACGCACTCAGGGAAAAAGGCCTGTCATAGGGGTCGTCGGTGAGATCTACATCCGCTCGAACAGGTTCAGCAACGCTGACCTTATACGGACGGTGGAGGACTTAGGCGGCGAGGTGTGGCTCGCCCCCGTTTCCGAATGGATATCCTACGTGAATTACACGGGGAAAAGGAAAAGCAAAAAGAGGGACAGCCTGCTCGGCGTTATCGATTTTCTGATCACCGAGTACATACAGAACAAGGACGAACACCTGATGGAAGAGATCTTCGTGCCTTTCATAAAGTACGGCCCCGAGCCGAAGATAAAGGACATCCTGGAGAAGGCAAGCCCGTACATACATGACAGCTTCGAGGGTGAGGCAGTGCTCACCGTCGGCAAGAGCGTCGATTTCGCCCGTAAAGGGGTTGCGGGCATCATCAATGCAATGCCGTTCACCTGCATGCCCGGTACGATATCGAGCGCGATCATGCGCCTCATACAGAAGGACCATGACATACCCGTGATCAATGTCGCGTACGACGGGCAGGGCAATACGAACATCCTGACGAGGCTCGAGGCGTTCATGCACCAGGTAAAGGAGCATATCAGGAGTTAAATGGGCAATCCACTCATCGATATCATCATAATCATTGTTCTTCTGGTCTTGAACGGCATTTTTTCCGCCGCCGAGACGGCGATCGTCGCGTCCCGCAAGAGCAAGATCAAGGAGCTCCAGAAAAAGAGACAGGACCGGAGGATCGATATCCTCCTCGGCATGAAGGAGAACCCGGAACGTTTTCTCTCGACCGTCCAGATAGGCATCACCCTTTTCGGTACGCTCGCTTCCGCGATCAGCGGCGTCATGGCCACGAAATACCTGATGCCCTATATAAGCAGGGTTGAGTTCCTGAAGCCCGTTTCTGAATCGATATCCGTTGCCGTCGTTGTCATCGTCCTTACGTATCTCTTTATCGTCTTCGGGGAGCTCGTCCCGAAATACATCGGCCTCCATTATAAGGAAAAAGCGGCACTCGCGGTACTGCCCCTTTTTAACATCGTGTCCCGTATTTTTTCCATTTTCGTCAATTTCCTGTCCGTCACAACGCTCTTTTTCGTCAAGGCCCTTGGCCTCGGCAAAGGGGAAGAGCACATAGGGAAAGGCGAGATCAAGATCCTTCTCGAGGAGGGCAGGCGCAAGGGTGTCTTCGACAAAACGGAAGAAGAGCTGATAAACAGGGTCTTTCGCTTCAGCGACCGCTCCGTGCGCGAGGTAATGGTGTCGCGGCCCAACGTGTATGCCATCGATGCGGATGAAAGCAAGGAAAAGATCCTGGAATACATTATCGAAAATGAGTTCTCGCGGTACCCGGTCTACCGGGAAAGCTTGGATAACATCATCGGTTTCGTTTACCAGAAGGACATATCGCGCCAGATCTGGAGGGACCCGGAATTATTCCAGCTGGAAAGGCTCATGAAGCGCCCGTTCTTTGTACCATCGACGATGGAGGTCAGCGTGCTTTTGAAGCAGATGCAGCGCACGCGTCTCCACCTTGCCGTTGTCATCGACGAATACGGGACGACCGTCGGCATCATCACACTGGAAGACATAGTGGAGGAGATCTTCGGCGAGATCCTCGATGAAACGGATGTCGACGATAAGATAGAGCGCCATCGCGACGGGTCGTATCTTATCGACGCGTCCTACTCGGTCCGCGACCTCAACAACCGCCTCGACCTCGAACTGCCCGAATCACCCGACTATGAGACCCTCGGCGGATTCGTGACGACACAGCTCCAGGAGATCGCAAAGGGAGGAGAGGTCGTCTATTACGGCCGCTACCGTTTCACGGTGGTCGATGTAGATGCAAGGCGGATAGTAAAAGTGAAATTCGAAAGATTGGCGAAAACCAGGCTATAGCCCATAGCCTATCGCCCATAGCCCATAGCCTAAAATATTATCTGCCGTACCGGACAGCAGAGGAAATTGTCGGTTTTTTCCTTTTCCTTCTCGAACCCTTCTTTGCCCATCATCGCCTTTGTGTAGATCTTGCCCTGTTCGACGCCGGGCTGGGCGAAGGCGTTCACGCCGAGGAGGTTTCCCATGAAGGCTGTGACCATCTCGAAGAGGTAGAAAAGGGCCCCGATGTTGTAGTCGCTCACTTCGTCGAGCATTAGCGCGATATTGGGTGTACCGGCGTCGGTCAGCGACATGCGCGTTCCCTGGAACTCGGCGTGGAACAGGTCCTTCATGTCCTTGTTGGCAAGATACGCAACGTCATCGAGGTAACCGAAACTGTCGGGGATCGGCGCTTCGCTCGTCGCACTGTAAAGGAGGAGGATGCACTTGTCTTTCGGCCCCTCCACATAAAGCTGCAGTTGGGAGTGCTGATCGGTGACACCCACGGACCGTGCCGGGGTAGGCCCGGACCCCTTCTTGCCGAGGCTTTCCGCTTCAAGTTGCCGGAACCAGTTCGCAAAGGCGGCCAGCCGTTCGCAGTAGGGCATCATGACGTGAATGGGCTTGCCGTTCTTGTACATGAGATAGAGTATCGCGGCAAGCGTGAAGGCCATGTTCTCTTCGGCATCGTACCTCACGATATGCGCCGCCATGCCGGCTGCACCGTCCGACATCTTCTTTATGTTGATCCCCATCAATAAGGATGGAAAAAGGCCGACCGGCGTCAGCACCGAGAACCTGCCTCCGATCCCCGGCGGAAGGTTGAGGACGGCGTAGCCTTCCTTCTGTGCGATCGTGTTGAGGAGCCCTTTGTCGATGTCGGTGATCAGGATGATCCTGTCCCTGTAACCGTCGGCTTTCTTCATCAGCTCGTTGAAAAGCATGAACTGCGAAATGGTCTCCGGTGTCTCGCCCGACTTGCTGATGACAACAAGCAAGGTACGGTCGATATCCGGCAGGACGGTTTCGACGACCGCGGTCATCTTATGCGGATCGATATTGTCGAGGATGAAATAACGCGGTTTCCCGTTGCGGAAACGCTCGTCCATGTTATGAAAAGGATGGAGCAGGGCCTCGAAGATCGTCTGCGTGCCGAGCGATGACCCGCCTATGCCGAGAATGACCAGGTTCTTAATGTTCATTTTTGAAACCCTTTCGGCAAGGGCATTCATCTCGTTGAACTGGAAGCGCATCGAGGGGAGCATCATGAATGGGAAAGGCTTCGTGAGCAGTCTCGCATAATATTCACTGAGCTTGCCCAGCGTCAGCCTGAGGTCATTTTCCTCGATGCCGTTTTCGCCGACAGCGCCGGCGAGCACGTTGGAAAGGTCCATCGTTATTGTCCTCATCGCCTCTTCTCCTCGAATACTCCCATGTTGCGGAATTTTTCGTAGCGCATGGCTTTGAGCGTGTCGGGCTCCGTACCGATCAGGTCGTTCAAATGCTTTGCAATGACTGACCGCGTGTTCTCGAACGTTTCCTGCCAGCTCCTGTGGGCGCCGCCGAAGGGCTCGGGAATCAGGTCATCAGCCACTTTGAGATTGAGAAGGTCCCGCGCAGTAGGTTTTAAGGCGTCTGCGGCGAGATGGCCCTTGGAACCGTCCCTCCAGAGGATGGCCGCGCAGCCTTCGGGAGAGATAACCGAGTATGTCGCATTCTCGAGCATGAGGAGCCGGTTGCCGACGCCGATGGCCAGGGCCCCGCCGCTTCCCCCTTCGCCGATTACGACAGAGATGATGGGAACGCCGAGGGAGAACATGAAAAATATGCTCGACGCTATCGCTTCCGCCTGTCCGCGTTCCTCTGCCCCGACCCCCGGAAAGGCACCGGGCGTGTCGATGAAGGTGATGATCGGTTTCCCCCAGCGGGCCGCCATGTCCATGACACGCATGGCCTTGCGGTAACCATCGGGGTGTGCCATGCCGAAATTCCTGTGGGCCATTTCGCGGACGTCCTTACCTTTCTGGTGGCCGACGACGGCGACGTTTATCCCCTCGAACCGGGCGAACCCGGCTACCAGGGCCGCATCGTCCTTGAACTTGCGGTCGCCGTGGAGTTCGACGAAATCCGTGAAGACGCTGTGGATGTAATCGAGCGTGTGCGGCCTGTTGAGGTGGCGCGACAGGTGCGACCGCTGCCAGTTGGAAAGCTCCGAATATATCTCTTTTTCGAGCCGGGAGATTTTCTTCCGCAGGACCGCCAGCTCCTTCGAGTAGTGCGGGTCTTTCTCATCATAGAAACGCTCTATTTCGAAGATCCGTCTTTCGAGCGGTTCAAGCTTCTTTTCAAAATCAAGGTAATATCTCATCGACGACCTCTACGTCTATGCCTTTTTTAAAATGTTTCAATATAACATCTTTCTTCTTCGGGTCAATCTTAATATTTCTGACCGGTACCGACTGTTTTTCGCCGTTCAGCCTGAATTCGAGGAGCACGGCTGACCTGCCGCGCGTGCTGACAAGGATATCCTTGAGCACCCTGAGCTGATCTTTCCTGATGATCTCGCAGTGCACCGTGATCTTGACCGTCTTCAATAATTCCCCTGTGAGCGATTCGAGAAGCGCCACACTTTTCGCCTTGATCTTCACTGCGCTCTCGTCGGTCTTTTCCAGCGTGCCCGTGACCATAAGCGGTTTGCCGCTCTGGATCATGGAATACTGTTTCCCGTACAGGTCGGGGAAAAATATGACCTCTACGATCCCTTTCGTGTCCTCGAGGTTCACGTAGGCCATCCTGCTGCCGTTCCTTGTCGTTATCTCGCGCAGGGTGCTCACGATCCCGGCAACATCGACGTCATCCTGGTTGTCCGCTTCCTTGAGGGCCTGACTGTCGTAGGGGGTGAGCTCCGCGATCAGGTTCTCGAAAGGTTTCAGAGGGTGCTTGCTGAAATAGAAGCCGAGGGCCTCCTTTTCCCCGCTTAAGATCTCGTCGTGGGTAAGTTCCTCCATAGCGGGGATATCGAACGACACGGTTGCCTCTTCCACATCGCTCTCGCCGAATATACTGCCCTGTTTCAGGTTCGTCTTCGTGTCGCGCTTTGTCAGCCTGTCGAGCATTTCCTGGGCAAGGTAGAGGACCTGAGAGCGTTTCAGGCCGAGACTGTCGAAACACCCGGCGTGCGCCAGGCTTTCGATGACCTTCTTGTTGACCTTGCGCGAATCGATCACGCCGCAGAAGTGCACGAACGACTTGAACCCGCCGGCCTCCCTGCGCGCCTGTATTATGCTCTCTATCGCGGCTTCGCCGACGTTGCGGATACCGGAGAGGCCATACCGTATCTTCCCCTCGACAATGGCGAAATCGCTCTGGCTCATATTGATATCGGGAGGCAGGATCTCGATGCCGGATTCGCGGCATTCGCCGATGTACTTGACGAGCTTGTCGGTGTCGCCGACCTCGGTCGTCAGCATGGCCGCAAAATAGTGTATCGGGTAATGGGCCTTGAGGTATGCCGTCTGGTACGCGATGTAGCCGTAGGCGGTGCTGTGGGACTTGTTGAAGCCGTACTCGCCGAAACGCTGTATGACGTCGTATATCTTCTCGGCAACGTCTTTCGGCACACTGTTCGCGACCGAACCGTCGACGAACTGCTGCTTGTACATTTCAAGCTGTTCGGGGATCTTCTTGCTCATCGCCTTGCGCAGGGCATCGGCGTCCTTCATTGAGAACCCTGCAAGCACCGAGGCGATCTTCATGATCTGTTCCTGGTATATGATGACCCCGTATGTGTCGTGGAGGATCTCCTTGAGCTTGGGAGTCTCGTACGTCACCTGGGAGGGGTCGTTCCGTCGCTTGATGAACTCGTCCACCATGCCGCTTTTCAAGGGGCCAGGCCGGTAGAGGGCGATCAAAGGCATGATATCGTCGAACTGAGACGGCTTGAGCCGCGTAAGAAGATCGCGCATCCCGCGGCTTTCAAGCTGGAAGACGCCGGACGTGTTTCCTGAGGACAGGAGGTCGTAGGTTTTCTTATCGTCGAGCGGAAGCTGCGCCAGGTCTATGTCGATCCCCTCCTCCTTGAGGAGCTTCACGACGGTATCCATAAGGGTCAGCGTCTCAAGACCGAGAAAGTCGATCTTGATGAGGCCGATCTTCTCGATCATCTTCATATCATACTGCGTCACGGTCTCATCGTGTTTTCCTTTGTAGAGGGGAAGGTATTCCGACAGGTGCTTGTTGGCGATCACGATCCCGGCGGCGTGCGTGGATGCGTGCCGCGCGAGGCCCTCGACAACGGATGCGTTATCGAGAAGCTCCCGGATGCGATCGTCGGTCTCGTACAGTTCCCGTATCTGGGGCTCTTCGTTTATAGCCCGTTCTATCCCCCTGTCCCCGGATGTGATGAGCTTGGCGATCTTGTCGACCTCGGCGTAGGGCATGCCGAGCGCCCTGCCGACATCGCGGACCGCGGCCTTCGATTGCATTGTCCCGAAGGTCGTGATCTGGGCGACGTTGTCCTTGCCGTATTTGTCGGTCACGTATTGTATGACCTCGTCGCGCCCTTTTCTGCAGAAATCGACGTCGATATCGGGCATGCTGATGCGTTCGGGGTTCAAGAACCTTTCGAAGATAAGGTCGTATTTTATCGGCTCTATATCCGTGATCCCGAGGCAGTAGGCGATCAGGCTCCCGGCCGCCGAGCCCCTGCCCGGCCCGACAGGGATGCCGTGGGTCTTCGCATAGTTGATGAAATCGGCCACGATCAGAAAATAGCCGGAAAACCCGGTCTTCTTGATGACCCCCATTTCATAGCTGAAGCGGTCCTCGTACCTTTTTCCCAGGTCCTCGTCGAACGAATCATAGCGCGACCGTATCTCGGGCATTCTCTTCATGAACCCTTCCCGGGACAGCTCTTCGAAGTAGTCGTTGAGGTCCATGTCGGCGGGCGGGTGGAACTCGGGAAAATGGTAGGTCTTCATGTCGATCGTGACGTTGCACATCTCCGCGATGCGCATCGTGTTCGACAGGGCCTCGGGGTAGCGGGAAAATGCGAGCGCGATCTCGTCGGGGGATTTGAAATAGAACTGATCGGTCGAGAAGCTCAGACGGTCCTTGTCATTGACCGTTTTTCCCGTCTGGATGCACAGGAGAAGCTCGTGCGCCTTCGCCTCTTCGCGGCGCAGGTAGTGGCAGTCGTTCGTCGCCACGATCGGGACGTTGTAGTAGGACGAAAGCTCTATGAGGCGCTCGTTCACAACCTTCTGCTCCTCGAGCCCGTTGTCCTGCAGTTCGAAGAACAACCGGTCCCCGAAAAGGCCGAGGTAGTAGTCTATGTTCCTGCGGACGAGCGCGTCGTCGCCCTTCAGGATCGAATTCGGTATTTCGCCCTTTATGCAGGCGGTAAGGCAGATGAGCCCTTCGTTGTACTCGGTCAGGATTTCACGGTCGATCCGGGGCTGATAATAGAACCCTTCGAGGTGGGCGAGACTTATGAGCTTCAAGAGGTTCTGGTAACCCGTGGTGTTCATGGCAAGGAGGACCACATGATAGGCTATGTCCTCTCCTTTGACCCTTTTCTGATCGTGCCGGGAACGCGGGGCGATGTAGGCCTCGCACCCGATGATGGGCTTGATGTTGCTTAAGCCCGCTTCCAGGTAGAACTGGGCCGCGCCGAACATGTTGCCGTGGTCCGTTATCGCACAGGCGGGCATCCGGTAATCGTTCGCCGCCTTGAAAAGCCGGTCGAACCGGATGGCCCCGTCAAGCAGGCTGTACTGGGTGTGGAGATGGAGATGAACGAAATCCGGCATTGGCGATCACTCCCATTCGATCGTGCTGGGCGGCTTCGATGATATATCGTATACCACCCTGTTCACTCCGGGGACCTCGTTGATTATTCTTCGGGCCGTCGTATCGAGCGTCGCATAGGGAAGCCGCGCCCAGTCCGCCGTCATCGCATCCTCGCTTTCCACGACCCTCAGCGCGATGACGTTGGCGTATGTCCTCTCGTCGCCCATCACCCCGACGGTCTTCACGGGGATGAGTATGGCAAATGATTGCCAGATGTGCTTGAAGGCGGGGTTGTGTTCCACCTCCTGGCGGATGATGCTGTCGGCTTCCTTCAAGATCTCCAGCCTTTCCCTGTTCACATCACCGATGATCCTGATGGCCAGGCCGGGCCCCGGAAAGGGCTGCCGGTTGACGATGTTTTCCGGTACGCCGAGTTCGCGCCCGACGATCCGCACCTCATCCTTGAAAAGCTCGCGGAGGGGTTCTATCAGCTTCATCTTCATTCTCTTCGGGAGCCCGCCCACATTGTGATGGCTTTTTATCGTTGCGGAGGGCCCTTTCGCCGATACGCTCTCGATGACGTCGGGATAGAGCGTGCCCTGCGCGAGAAACCGTGCCGAGCCGTTCCTTCCGGCTTCCTCCTCGAATATCTTAATGAAAAGCCTGCCGATCACCTTTCGCTTGCGCTCGGGGTCTTTGATCCCTTTCAAGGCCTTCAGGAACCTGTCCTCGGCGTTCACGTATTTCAGGTTGAGATGAAGGACTTCCCTGTATGCCGCAATAACTTCCTCCGCCTCGTTCTTCCTCAGGACGCCGTTGTTCACGAAGATACATTGCAGGTTGTCGCCGATAGCGCGATGGATGAGGGCCGCAACGACGGACGAGTCGACGCCGCCGCTTAAAGCGCAGATGACCTTCTCACCTTGCGATTCCTCGCGGATCTTTTCCGTTGCAAGCTCGACAAATGATTTGGGCGAGAAGAGGCCCTTGAGCCTGCAGATCTTGTAGAGGAAATTCTTCAGTATCCGTTTGCCCTTCGGTGTGTGATGGACCTCGGGATGGAACTGGACGCCGTAGATAGTCGCTTCCTTGTTGCGGATGGCCGCATGGGGTGAATTATCGGACCGGGCGAGTGTCACGAACCCGCGGGGCATGGTGAGCACCTTGTCGCTGTGGCTCATCCATACGATATCTCCATCCTTTATGCCGTCGAGAAATTTGTCTTTCGTCCCGACATACAGGTGGGCTTTGCCGAATTCCCTTTTCGGCGCCTTTTCGACCTTGCCGCCGAAGACCCGTGACAATAACTGGAGCCCGTAGCAGATCCCGAGGACCGGGACCCCGAGGTCAAAGACCCCTTTATCACAGAGCGGGGCATTTTTTTCATTGATGCTGGCCGGGCCGCCCGAAAGGATGATCCCGCGCGGGTTCATCGCTTTCATCGCGTCCATGCTGTGATTGTAAGGATAGATCTCGCAGTAGACGCCGAGCTCCCTCACCTTGCGGGCGATGAGCTGGGTATACTGGGAGCCGAAATCGAGAATGAGTATCAGTTCCTGGTGATAATCATTGTATCGTTTCATGTTCACTCGATCCTGTAATTGGGCGCTTCCTTCGTTATGATAACATCATGGACGTGGCTTTCCCTCAGGGCTGCGGACGTTATCTTTATAAACCTTCTTTTCGCCTGAAGCTCGGGTATGGTCCGCGTCCCCGCGTAGCCCATGCCGGCTTTCAAGCCCCCGACAAGCTGGTTGACGGAGATCGAGAGGGCGCCGCGGTACGGTACCCGGCCCTCGATGCCCTCCGGGACTATTTTCGATTCGATTTCGTCCTCGGGTATCGAATACCTGTCGCGCGTCTTTCCCTCGCGCATCGCCTCGAGAGAGCCCATTCCGCGGTATACTTTATACGTCCGGCCCTGGTAGAGTACCGTCTCCCCCGGCGTTTCATCCGTGCCGGCGAAGAGGTTCCCGATCATTGCGGTCTGCGCGCCTGCCGCGATCGCCTTCGTGATGTCGCCCGAGAATTTAATGCCCCCGTCGGCAATGATTGGTACATTGCGCTTGCGGGCGGTTTTGGCCGCTTCCATGATGGCGGTGATCTGGGGCACCCCGATCCCGGCCACGATGCGCGTCGTGCAGATCGAACCCGGCCCGACCCCGACCTTGACCGCATCGCATCCCGCCCTGATGAGCGCCTCGCACCCTTCGGCGGTCGCGATGTTGCCCGCTACGAGCTGAATGTTCGGGAAATTACCCCGTATCGCCCTGATCGACTCGATGACGTTGCGGGAGTGGCCGTGCGCGGTGTCGATCACGATAACATCGCATGAAGCCTTCAGGAGCGCCTCCACCCGTTCGTCCCTGTCGGGGCCGACGCCCACCGCGGCGCCGACGCGGAGCCTTCCGAGCTGGTCCTTGCACGAATACGGGAATTTCCGCATCTTTTCGATGTCCTTGATCGTGATGAGCCCCCTGAGGTCAAAATTCTTATCGACGACCAGAAGCTTCTCTATCTTGTGCTTGTGGAGGATCTTCTTCGATTCCTCGAGGCCGATGCCTTCCTTGACCGTCACGAGGTTCTCTTTCGTCATGACGTTCTCGACCTTCCTGTTCAGGTTGGTCTCGAACCTTAAGTCCCTGTTCGTGATGATGCCGACGAGCCGTGTCCCCTTTGTGACGGGTATGCCCGAGATGCGGTACCGGGCCATGAGGTCGAGGGCATCTTTTATCTTGCTTTCGGGGGAGATCGTTATCGGGTCGACGATCATCCCGCTTTCGGATTTCTTTACCTTCTCCACCTCGTGCGCCTGCTCCGCGACCGTCATGTTCCGGTGTATGATGCCGATGCCGCCTTCCTGGGCGAGACAGATCGCTGTCTTCGATTCGGTCACCGTGTCCATGGCGGCGCTGAGAATGGGAATGTGGAGCTTTATTGCCGGTGTCAGGTACGTGGAGACGTCCACATCGGAGGGCATGATCTCGCTCGATGCCGGCTCCAGCAGGACATCATCGAAGGTTAGACCCTCCCTGAAATCCGTCGGCTCTTTGTTAGACATGATTCACCTCATGGGGATAAAAATAGGAATTGCTCTATAAAACATGTATGTGCCGGTTTTCATTAGCTCATACATAAAAGGCTTGCCATTTTAATAGGGTTAAGTATAATGCATAAGGTCCAAATAATCAAAAACTTTTTCCTTTGGGCCGTATCGGTCATTCATGGTCAAAATCAACGATACGAACCTTCTCGATGTCATCGGCCTCAATACCCGTTTTTTCACGGAAGAGGGGGTCATTCCGGCCGTCAACGATGTCTCTTTTGCAATAAGGAAGGGCGAGATCTTCGGCCTTGTCGGGGAGAGCGGTTCGGGCAAGACGGTGACCGCCCATTCCATCATGGGGCTCGTTCAGCCGCCCGGGAGGGTCGTCTCGGGAAAGATCGTGTTTGAAGGGACCGACCTCTTGACCTTAAGCCGGGAGCAGATGGAGGATGTGCGGGGGAGGCGCATCGGGATGGTCTTCCAGGAGCCCATGACCGCCCTGAACCCCGTGCTCAGGATCGGCGAGCAGATTTCCGAGGTGCTTGAGATACACACGAGCCTGTCCGGGAACGCTATGAAGGAGCGGACGTACGAGCTCCTCACGCAGGTCGGGTTCGACGAACCGAGGAAAAGGTATATCCAGTATCCCCACCAGCTTTCCGGCGGCCAGAGGCAGAGGGTCCTCATGGCGATGGCCATTGCATGCAACCCGTCGCTCATCATCGCCGACGAGCCGACGACGGCCCTCGATGTGGCGACCGAATCGCAGATACTCGGGCTGATCGAGGGCCTCATCGCAAGGCTCGGGATGTCGATGCTCTTCATAACGCACGACCTGACCATCGTGAGGTCCATGGGCCAGTCCGTGGGGCTCATGTATGCGGGCAGGATGGTCGAAAGGAACACGGTGGGCGAGTTCTTCGCAAAACCTCTGCACCCCTACGGGCAGGGGCTCCTCGAGTCCGTATACGGTTTTTCGGGTTCGGGCAGGCTCAAGGCCATACCCGGTTCGGTGCCGAACTTAAGCGAGCTCCCGGATGGGTGTACGTTCCACCCGCGCTGCCCGCATGCCATGGATATCTGCAGGGGGGATGAGCCTGTCATAAAAGAGGTCGGGAAGGATCAATGGGTCCGCTGTTATCTGTACTAGACGTCAAAAAGCACTACGAGGTCCGCAGGTCTGTCTTTTCGGTAGAAAAGGAGATCATAAAGGCTGTTGACGGCGTGAGCTTCGCGCTCGAGGCGGGGAAGACCCTCGGGGTAGTGGGGGAGAGCGGCTCCGGCAAAAGCACCCTTGCGCGCTGCCTCATGTTCCTCGAGAGGCCGGATGCCGGCAAGATAACCTTTGACGGCCTCGATCTGATGAATGCACG
>CALMFJ010000157.1 GCA_937862865.1 uncultured Pseudomonadota bacterium
AACGTAGAACGCAGAACGCAGAAGGGCTTTTAACGTAGAACGTAGAACGTAGAACGCGGAACGCAGAACGTAGAACGCTGAACGTTCCTTTTGACATTCCCGCCCCTGGAGAGATACCATTAACATCACACGGAGGAGCTATGAAGATACGGATCACCGCGGGACGGGTCACTGTGGAGGCGGAGCTTTTTGACACGGCGTGCGCGCAGGCCATAGCAAAGATCCTGCCCATCAATGCCATGCCGAATGAATGGGGGGATGAATTCTATTTCTCGGTGGACGTTAAAATGTCCCTTGATGAAACAGCGACGCGCAGCGTCAAAGCCGGGGATATCGCGTTCTGGCCTCCCGGAAACGCGATCGCGATCTTCTTCGGCCCCACACCGCTGTCCCACGGCCCCGATCCCGTCCCTGCGAGCGACGTGAACCTCATCGGCAGGACAACGGGTGATGCGACCATCTTGAGACAGGCAAAAGGGGCAGTGATGATAAGGATAGAGGAGGCGTGAAAACCGCCGGGGGCGGTTTGGGTTCTAGATTCCGCGTTCTACGTTCTACGTTGGAAAACCCTGGATAGGCGTACTGTTCATGCAGGACACTTTTAAGGAGTAAAGTAGAACGGCAGTCAGCGCCCTCTCCGGCTATAAGTCTTTAACGTAGAACGCGGAACGTAGAACGTAGAACGTGGAACGTAGAACCTCAAGGTAGCTATGGCTGACGACGAAATAAGAAGTGTATCCGTGCGGGATGTCGTGAGGCCGCTTGTGGCGACGTTTGCGACATCTCTCGGGCAGAAGGCCGTGATGCACAGCATCATTGTCACGGTCAGGCTGAAGGACGGGTCGCAGGGCTCGGGCGAGTGCCCCACGAGTTTTGTCCTTCCGCACGAAAATGCACGGAACATACGGGGGATGATCGAGAGCGAAAGGCCGGGCCTCATCGGGAGAAGTGCCTCGGATTACGCCGGGATAACATCGCGGCTGCGGCAGAGATATCCGCTCTTCCCTATGACCGTCTCGGGGATCGAGACCGCCCTCTGGCGTGCATGGTTAAACGCCTCGGGCAGGGACGAATGGGAATGGTTCGGCGGGGCGACGGACCGCATCGAATCCGACATCACGGTCCCCGTCACGCGCGACGAGGACTTCATCGTCCGCTGGGTCGGCCGGGCGGCGAGAAAGGGCTTTGGGATATTCAAGATTAAGGTGAACGGGAGAAAGGAGGATGATATCTGGCTGATAGACCGCGTGGCCTCGATGCTCCGCGATACGGGAAAGGAATTCGCCATACGGCTCGACGGCAACCAGGCGTTTTCCGTAGATAACTGCCTCGCCCTGTGTGAATACGTGAAGCGAAAAGAATACCCGGTGGAGCTGTTCGAACAGCCCCTGAAGAAGGATGACTACAGGGGCCTCAAAAAACTGGCCCGACGTGCGCCGCTGCCCATTATACTTGACGAAACGGTCTTTTCGCGCCGGGACATGGAGACCGTGATCGGCGAACGTTCAGGGCATGGCGTCAATATCAAGATAGCCAAGAGCGGCATCACGGAGTCGCTGGCGATCATCGGCCTCGCAAAAAGGCACGGCATGAAGCTGATGGCCGGATGCATGATCGAGACAATGACGGGGCTGTCAGCAGGTATTCAGATGGCAATGGGAACGGCCGCATTCGACCATATCGACCTCGACTCTGTTCATTACCTGCATCACAAGAAGCGGTACGGCTGCATCGGTATCGACGGAGCGCATTACAGGATGGAAAAGAAAGGCCATAATGAAAAATCCTGACAGGGAGACTTTTTTTGAGGGTATTGCCCGGTCTGTGCGGGTTGCCGGCCTGATCTTTCGGGAATCCTTGCGCTCTTTCCTGAGCAACAACGACTTCGAGATGTCCGCCGCCCTGGCGACGTACAGTTTTTTTGCCCTTGTTCCCCTGCTCTTCTTTGTGATAAGCGCCGTGGCGGGAAACGGACAGTATGCGGCCGTGCTCGTTACCGGCATCGAGGGGCTTATCGACCATCTTTTCCCGCGGATCCGGGAATGGATGAGCCTCGAGTTCTCGACGGTGACCCGAAATCCGGTCACCCTGGGCATCGCCGCCATGGTCATGGTCTTCGTCGCGGCCATGTCGCTTGTCGATTCGCTGCGAACAACATTTTTCAAGATCTTCAAAAAGGACCCGCCGGCATCTTTCTTCGCAACACAGGCGGGCAACATCCGAAGTGCCCTGATCATGCTCTTCCTGTTTGTCGCCCTCACAGGGGCCGAATTGATCTTCAGCTCCGTTACCGCGCATTTATCTTCGCGGGGGATCGAGATCGGCCGTATCACAGGCATCATCATATCCGTCGCCGTCGCAACCGGGTGCATGGCTTTTTTCTATTCCATCTTTCTCCCCGTCCGGCTCACGCCTTTAAAATTGTTCGGGGCGTCCCTCATTTCGGCGGTCCTCATAATCGCCATGCGGGAGATCTTTGCCTTTATCATTGAGAAAAACCCGGCATACGGGCAAACCTTCGGTTCCCTCAAAGTGCTCTTCGTAATGATCGCCTGGGTATACTACTGTTTCCTCGTTATCCTGTTCGGGGCCGAAGTCGCCGTAAATACCGAGAAACGTGACGCGCTGCTCCTTAAAGCCCTCTTTACCGGCAGCATTCCGGGCCTGACGCGTTCCCGGCTCTTCGACAAATACATCACGCATCACCCTGCCGGCGATATTATTTTCAGCGAAGGCGATGACGGCGCGACAATGTTCTACGTTATCGAGGGTTCGGTAGACATAGACAGGGAAGGCAGGCACATACGCACAATGGCCGCCGGGGAGTACTTCGGGGAGATGTCCATGCTCCTCGGGACCAGCAGGACCGCCGCGGCCACGGCCTCACAGGAAACAAGGCTCATCGCGATATCCCGGGACAACTTCAACATCATCCTCCGCGAGAACGCCCCGATTGTCCTCGCCATCCTGAAAGAAATGGCCGACCGCCTGAAGGACACGGACGAATCACTGGTAAGGCGGTAAAGACCGTTCTACGTTCTACGTTTATCCATTCCTTGAATATTTCCTTAAAGAAATTTTCTTCAAGTTTTAGCCATGATCATTTATCGGAGATAATCAATGATCGGGATGGGATTATAACGTAGAACGCAGAACGTAGAACCTAGAACGTCTTTTTACACCTGACGGTCTCCACATCGAGGGTCCCTTTGTGGAGGGTGATGGTGAGGGCTTCGCCCGGCGCTACGGTTGCGGCGTCGGTGATGACCTCGGCTGTCGCGGCACGAGCGGTGATGCTGTAGCCGCGTTCGAGGATGGCCGTCGGGTTGAGGTCGCCTGTGCGCTGAGAGAGAGAATCCAGCTTCACGCGCCTGTTGGTCATGTAGGCCAGGAGGTTTCGCTCGAGGCCGGCGGAAAGATCGTCGAGGTAGATCCTGTGCGAATCGAAGAAGTCCTTCTTCTCCTTGAACTCCATGACATTGCGGACGAGATCGTATTGCGCCCGTTCGATCTTTCTCCGTACAGCATGGCAGAGCGTCTCGCGCATCCCGGCGAGATAACGCCCTATGTCAACTTTGTCCGGGCAGACCATTGCGGCTGCGGCAGTCGGGGTCGGGGCGCGCACGTCCGCCACGAGATCGGCGATCGTGAAATCAACCTCGTGGCCGACCGCCGAAACGACGGGGATCGTTGAATCAAAGATGGCCCGGGCAAGGACCTCTTCGTTAAAAGGAGCGAGGTCTTCGTACGATCCCCCTCCCCTGCCGACGATGATCACGTCAACGTCTTGCGACTCGTTGAAATAACGGACCCCGTCCGTGATCTCAAATGCCGCCCCGGCCCCCTGGACCGACGCGGGATAAAGCTTAACAGGGATATTACCGGACCTCTCATGGATGATCCGGAGCATGTCGCGTATCGCGGCCCCTGCGGGCGACGTGACAATGCCTATGCATCGCGGGAAGGCCGGAAGCGGCTTTTTGCGGCTTTCGTCAAAGAGGCCTTCCTTGAAGAGTTTTTCCTTGAGCTCAAGGAAGCGAAGATAGACAACGCCCTGATCGCCCTTCTTCACCAGGTCGGTCACGATGAGCTGATATTCTCCCCGCTTTTCGTAAACATCGATCCTGCCCTTGCACAGGGCCCGATCGCCGTCCTGTACGGCCTTGCCCCCGGGCATCCTGCCTGCACAGTTGAAGAACACCCCGCGGATCATGGCGGAATCGTCTTTGAGTGTGAAATAGAAATGGCCGGACGGGTAGAGCCTGGCGTTCGACACCTCGCCCTCTACCCGGACATCGCGGAACCTGCCGCTGACGAACCTTTTGAGCTCCGCTGTCAGCTCGGAGACAGTGAGAAGGTTTTCCCCCTTCTGAACGAACAATGTCATTTCTTCTTTTTCAGGTGGTCCTTTATCAGTTTCATCGAGCAGAACTCGCCGCACATGCTGCAGACATCGTTCTTCAGGTTCCGTTCCTTCCTGAAACTCCTGATCTTGTCGGGATCGATCGCGCATTTGATCTGGCCCTTCCAGTCAAGCGCCTTCCGGTAAATTGACATGGCCCTGTCGAGCTCGAAGGCCTTCCTGCTTCCGCGCGCGAGGTCGGCTGCATGCGCCGCGATCTTTGTCACGATAACGCCATCCCGCACATCCTGCGGCAGGGGCAGGCCGAGATGCTCCGACGGGGTGACATAGCACAGGAAGTCAGCCCCGTAGTATCCCGCGAGAGCACCGCCCATGGCCGACGTTATGTGGTCGTACCCCGGGGCGATATCGGTGACGATAGGCCCGAGAACATAGAACGGGGCGTCATTGCAGAGCTTCTTCTGGAGGACCATGTTGGTCTCGATCTGGTTGATCGGCACATGGCCGGGCCCTTCGACCATCACCTGCACGCCTTGATCGATCGCCTCCTGGCATAACTCGCCCAGCGTTATCAGCTCCTGGATCTGGCCCCGGTCGGTCGCATCGGCTATGCAGCCGGGCCGCAGGGCATCGCCGAGGCTCAGGGTCATGTCGTATTTCTTCGCGATCCTGATCAGCCTGTCGTAATTCTCGTACAGCGGGTTCTCTTTCCCGTTCATGATGATCCACTCGGCAAGGAACGCGCCGCCGCGGCTCACGATATCGGTTATCCTTCCCTGGTTTCTTAAGCGGTCGAGCGCGCTTTTCGTGACCCCGCAGTGGACCGTGACAAAATCGACGCCGTCGGCCCCGTGCTTTTCGATAACATCGAAAAGGAGGTTGGGGTCCATTTTCGTTATGGGCTTCCTTTTCGCTACGGTCTCCACCGCCGCCTGATAGATCGGCACCGTACCGACCGGTATTTTCGCGGCGCCAACAATGATCTTGCGGATCGCATCGAGATCGCCGCCGGTGCTTAAGTCCATGACGGCATCAGCCCCGGCGTCCCGCGCTATCGCGAGCTTTTCGAGCTCTTCATCGACGTTGACGCGTTCAGGGGAGGTGCCGATATTGGCGTTTACCTTGACGCTCATACCCTGTCCGACACCTTTCGGGGTAAAATCCTTATGCCTGTTGTTCGCAAGGACCGCCACCTTGCCTTCGGCGACCAGCCTGCGCAACTCTTCCCTGTCAACACCTTCATCGCGGGCAACGCGCTCCATTACTTTCGTAATCTTGCCTTCCCGTGCTGCAATTAATTGATTTTTCATAATTGTGTCATCTCCATCAAAAAATAAATTCAATCGGCCTTATCTTGCCGGGCCGGAGCGCGGGTCAATCCCCGCAGACCTTCGTCGCATCCGGCCTGCATGCCGTTGAAACATAGTAATACCCGTTCTCGTCTATCCTGTAGCGTGACCGCAGCAGTTCTTCGAAGGCCCTCCCGGCGGCCATGAATGCATCACGCGGCGAAAGCCCCCTGGCCAGGAAACATGTCAGTATCGAAGAAAATGTACAGCCCGTTCCATGGACCGCCGCATCGACCCTCTTCTTTTCATGAACAAGAATGCCCTCGCCATCGAAGAAAACATCGACGGGATCCCCTTTGAGGTGCCCGCCCTTTACAATGACGGCGCGAGGCCCGAGGGACCTGATCGCGACTGCCGCCGCCCTTGCCTCATTCACGGTCCGAACCCTTTTCCCCGTTATGACCGATGCCTCGTCTGCGTTCGGCGTAAGCACCGCGGTCTTGCCAAAGAGAAGGGAACGGCAGGCGGAGATCCCTTTTTCGGTAATGAGGGGGATCCCGTTCTTCGCCGCAAAAACAGGGTCAAAAACGACCGGCACCGTCTCGCGGGCCCCGATGAAAGCGGCCGTCTCCCTGACGCAGGCCTCGTTGCACAGGACGCCTATCTTTATACCGCTCAAATGCACACCCCGTGTCGCCGCCGCGAGGGTCTCTCGAAACAGCGCCGCTGATGACGCCTTGACCCTCTCGACGCCTGAAGGCCCCTGGATAACGGTCGACGTCGGCACCGCAATCCCGTGAAAACCGAAGGAGAAAAAGGTATCGACATCCCTGATAACGCCCGCCCCGGACGAGGCGTCGAACCCGGCTACAGACAGTATGCTGTTCATTATATTCATGACATCCGGCCCGCTAAACGGTCCCGTCCCCGAAGAGAGTGGCCCGGCAACGCCTTATATACCTCTTCGATTTTGTTATTTAAAACTGAAAACTATACCACAATTGGCGCTTCAGGGGCTATATAATTATCCCTTACCGGTTACATGGTCGACGCTTTTGTCGAGCCGCTTGTGCGGCCTCGACATTTATTTCCCGTACAATCCGGAAAGAAATGGTCAACATGTCTGATTTACCTTGTAGAATCGAACAGTTATAAAACTAAGACCGAATGGCACGATATTTGCCTCAATAAATAACATGATTTGCAAAAAACCATTTCGGGAGGTTACAATGAAAAAGTTTTACGGGTTAGTCGTGGTGGTATTCCTGCTGTTGTTTGCAACGAGCGTGTTCGCGTTCGGCCCGGGCGGCGGGTACGGGATGGGCCCCAGGGCCATCGACCTGTCAAAGGACCAGCAGGATAAGATGTGGCAGTTGAGAGAGAAGTTTAACAGCGATACATCGGCGCTGCGTTACGAGATGTTCCAGAAACGGGGCGAACTGAGGGCATTATTCGCCAACCCCGGTGCAACGGAGGCCTCGATCCTTACGAAGGAAAAAGAGGTGAACACTTTGAGGCAGAAAATGCATGACAGAGTTGTCCGTTTCAAGCTCGATCAGAGAAAGATCTACACACCGGAACAGATCAAGCAGCTCTCTCAGAGAGGCGGGTACGGATGCGGATACGGCCAGGGCCCGCGGGGCGGTGGAATGGGCATGGGCGGACGCGGCTTCTAGTGAAGGAACTATAGACCATTGAAGAAGGCGGGCCCGACCGGCCCGCCCTTCGTGGCGGAAAAGGGAGGGAACATGAAAAAGATCATCACATTAACAGTCCTGGTCGTTGCGGCGGGATTTTTTCTCGTTTCGTGCGCATCCGAGGGGTATAACACCCAGAAGGGCGCTGCGATCGGGGCGGGCCTCGGCGCTATCGCAGGCCAGGTGATCGGCCACGATACGGCTTCCACCCTGATAGGGGCGGCAGTCGGGACCCTGGTTGGAGGGATCGGCGGGAATGCCGTGGACCAGCATGTAACGAACCAGCAGAAAGCGGGCACGGCACAGGCGGGCGCATACCCTTCGTCAAGCCAGGTCACTCCCCAGGACCAGCCTCCCGGACAATGGGTCGAGGTACCGGGACAGTGGATCGGCGGGAAATGGGTGCCCGCGCACAAGGTATGGGTTCCTGTCAATCCATGACCTTTGTTGCAGTACTCGTCTTACTCCTTCTCTTTATCATGCCCCCTGCACGGGCCCAGAATTCATATTCTGAGTTCGAGAGGGGGCTTGGGCTTTCTGACCCGCAGAGGGCGCAGGTGGAAGACATACGGAACAGGTACCAGAACGAGTGGCAGGTGCTGCGGCAGGAATCGGCCCGCAAGAGAATGGAGCTCAGGGACCTCAGCAGAGACCCGAATGCCAATGCCGGAAGGATAAACCGGATCCAGAGCGAACTTCAGGAACTTGACACTGCGCGGCACAATTCGTACCAGCAATACCGTTCGGAGGTTTCGCGGACCCTGAACGAAAGGCAGAGACATCAGTACAACACCTTCTGCGATCAGGAACGAAGAAAAAGAATGATGCGCGAGCGCGGTTCCGGGCCGGGTTGGCATGGGAGATAAACGGGCTGTTGTCGCCTTCCCATTATTCTTTGCTTTTTTCCTTATTCTCGTGACTCTCGCAGGCTTCTTCCAGATACGCATCATTCGCGGCAATATCGAGCGGCAGCTCACGGGAGAAGCAGAGGTCATTTTTTCCCATATCGAGAGGGAGATAGACCTCAACCTCGATTACCTTGCCCTGCTCGACAGGTCGCCCGCATTGATCACCCCTTATTTTTACAACATCATGTCGTTCGATGAATCGATCATCGACGACATCGACACCGCGCTCACGGAACTCAGCGAACAGGGCCTTAACTCCCTCCCCTATGCCAACCTTGTCGAGTATGACATTTCAGGCAAGCCCCTGGCGAGCAAAGGAAAGCCCAACATCCCCGGCGACATCCTCCGGAAACTGCGCTCCGGCGGCCGGCAGACGGTCATCAGAATGCCGACGCGGCATGACAGGGGCCTTTTGTTCGGCAAGCGTTTCGACAGGCGGATCATTGTCGTCAGGATCGGTCCCGGGGACCTCGAGGTGCTTCGGAGAAAGGTGATCCTGAAGGATATAGTCGACCGGGAGGGGAAGAGGTTCAATATAGACGCGATCAGGATATACGATGAAAAGGGCCGGATCTTCGCCGGTTCAAAGGACGAGCCCAAACGCGGCACCTTCATCCTCGACAGGGGCCTGTCATCCAAACTCCTTCCCGGCTACCACATGCAGATCTTTGTGTTGAGGGACCTTGCGCGGGACACCATCCAGAGGTCCTCTCTCAGCTTTATCCTGATACTCGCCGTCCTCTTCATTACGGGCGCAGGAAGCATCTACGCCTTTTTTGTCATGGAGCGCACGTATTCGAAAAAGGTCAAGGAGATGGAGCGAGAGCTCGAGATGAAGGAGCGCCTGGTGTCGCTCGGCAAGCTCGCCTCGGGGATGGCGCACGAGATCAGGAATCCCTTGAACGCCATCGGCCTGTCGGTTCAACGCCTGAAGAGAGAGTTTGCCCCGGGCGAAGAAAAGAAAGACGAATACCTGACCTTCCTGGACATCATCAGGAAAGAGCTCACCCGGGTGAACGGGATCGTCGAGGAGTTCCTTCAATCGACGCGCGCGCAGGCACCCTTCAGCAAGGAGAGCCTCAGGGACCTCATCGAAGAGGTCATTATCATTGTCGGCGAAAAGGCATCATCCAAGGGTATCTTCATCGAGAACGCGACGGATACCGGGATCATCATTGATTGCCAGCGGGACAGGCTGAAACAGGCCTTTTACAACATTATCATCAATGCGATCGAATCGATGCCCGGGGGCGGCAGTATTGCCGTGAACGTGAGGCAAAAGGACGCGAATCTCGAGATATCCGTCAAGGATTCCGGACCGGGCATATCCGACGAAGCCCTGGGCCGGATATTCGAGTATTATTACACGACCAAGGACAAAGGGATGGGGCTTGGCCTGCCTATTTCCTACATGATCCTGAAAGACCATGGCGGCGACATCAAAGTGACGAGTGCCGAGGGCCAGGGCACCACATTCACCATCGTGCTGCCAAAGAGCCGGAACAATGCAATGAGCGTATAAAACAAAGAAGAGAGGGTTCGCAATATGGACAGGGTCGGCATACTGGTTGTTGAGGATGAGGAATCACAAAGGTCGCTCCTTGCAGGGCTGTTAAAGAACGAAGGGTACACGGTCAGCGAGGCTGCAGATGGCGCCACGGCATACGATCTGCTGCAGAAAGGAATATTCGAGATCGTCCTTCTTGATTACCGCCTGCCGGACACGGACGGACTTGCACTCCTCAAAAAGATAAAGGAACTGAACCCGTCCACTGAGGTCGTTATGATAACCGCGTTCGGGAGCATCGAAAACGCGGTGGGCGCCCTGAAGGCCGGGGCTTCGGAGTACCTTACGAAGCCCATCGACCTTGACGATCTCCTCTTCAAGCTTCGCAAGATCGAGGAGAAAACATACCTTATCCGCGAGAACATGGTCCTGCGCGAAACGCTGCGCGACCGCTTCAAGTCGGAGGAGTTCGTATACCAGAGCGAAAAGATGCACGAGGTGTCGAGCCTTGTCGTGCGGATCGCGAAAACCGACTCGACCTGCATCATTGGCGGCGAAAGCGGCGTGGGAAAAGAGGTCGTTCTCAACATGATCCATGCCCTGAGCGACCGGAAGAACTTCCCCCTTATCAAGGTGAACTGCGCCGCAATACCGGAGACGCTCCTTGAAAGCGAGCTTTTCGGCTACGAAAAGGGGGCCTTCACGGGGGCATACCAGCGAAAACCGGGTAAGTTCGAGCTCGCCAACAAGGGCACAATATTCCTTGACGAAATCGGGGACATTCCGCTCATTCTTCAGTCGAAGCTCCTGAGGGTCATCCAGGAAAGAGAGATAGAGCGCCTGGGAGGTTCGCACCCGATCAAGGTCGATGTCCGCATCATCGCGGCGACGAACAGGAACCTCGAGGAAGAGGTGAAGAAAGGCACGTTCCGCGAGGACCTCTACTACCGCCTCAATGTCGTGACCATAAACGTCCCGCCGCTCAGGGAAAGAAAAGAGGACATACCCCTCCTCATCGATTTCTTCCTGAAGAAATACAATCTCAAGCACAAGAAGAACGTCAGGGGACTGACGAGGGAGGCCCGTGACGTCCTTGTCAAGTACGATTACCCGGGCAACGTGCGTGAGCTTGAGAACATTCTCGAGCGGGCGATCGTTCTGACGCGGGGGGAGCACATCACGAGCGAAGACCTGCCGAACCTCACCGACCATGCCGGAGCGGCGGGCGACGGCAGTATCCGGGGGACCGTGGAATCCCTCGAAAGGTCGATGATCATCGAAGCGCTCGTGAACGCCGATTGGGTCCAGACAAAAGCGGCGCTGACGCTCGGCCTTTCGGAGCGTATGCTCCGTTACAAGATTAAGAAATACAACATCGTGAGATCATCGCGGCCCTGAGCACCAACCCCGCGACTTTTCGGGTAATTGAATATTTTCAGTCCGGATGTTATAGATACCTATCTATGTCAGACTCAGTACCGTATGAGATCACGACCCATGGCGCCGGGGACATAACCCTTATCCTGTCGGGCAGGCTGGACCTCGCCCGTTTCGGCGTATTGAGCCCGCTGATACACACCCTCTTCGAATCATATAAGCCCCTGAAGCTCGATGTCGATATGACGGGGATAGACTACATCGATTCCACCGGCGCCCTGTTCATCGTCAAGCTCGAGGATGAGGCGCGTGCCCGCAATGTCCCGTTCGCGGTCCACGGCCTCTCGAAGGAAAAAATGGGTATTCTGGGCCTGATCGACCGACAGGCCCTCACAGCGCCGAGCCTCGCCCCCAGAGAACGCAACCTCAAGATAATCGAGCAGCTGGGAAATTCGACCCTGGAGGCCTTTCAGGACATATACGATATCATATCCTTTTCGGGGGAGCTCATCTACGAGCTCGTCCGTTCATCGACGCACGTCCGCAAGGTGCGCTGGGGGGATGTCGTTTCCTACATGAAGAAGGTCGGCGTCGACGGCCTGCCTATCGTCGGGCTCATCAGTTTCCTCCTTGGCCTTATCATGGCCTTCATGTCCTCGCTCCAGCTCAAGCAATTCGGCGCGAACATCTATGTCGCATCGCTTGTGGCCGTGGCGATGATACGGGAGCTCGGGCCCATCATGACCGCCATCATCGTCGCCGGGCGTTCGGGTTCCGCATTTGCCGCCGAGATAGGCACGATGAAAGTGAACGAGGAGGTTGACGCCCTCGCGACAATGGGGTTCAGCCCCGTGCGGTTCCTTACCGTCCCGAAGGTCATCGCCTCTTTGCTGACCGTCCCCGTCCTGACCATATTCTCTAGCATATTCGCGATCATGGGCGGGATGATCGTCGGGGTCGTAGGCCTTAACCTCACGATCTTCACGTATGTTCAGCAAACGATGAAGGCCATTGCGATCTTCGATGTCGTATCGGGGCTGGTCAAGTCCGTAGTTTTCGCAATAACCATATCGGCCATTGGCTGCCAGAGGGGCTTCAAGGTGCGCGGCGGCGCGGAGGCGGTCGGCAATGCAACGACATCGGCGGTTGTCACGTCGATATTTCTCATTATCGTTATCGATTCCACCTTTGCTATAATACTTCATTATATCCATTAGAAGGTGGAGAAAGGATCTGGAAAACGTCTGAACAGGTCATAGCAGTTGAAGGGCTCACAGTACGGTACGGTGACAATACCGTCCTCGACAATGTAGCGTTCGAAGTGAACGCCGGTGAGATATTCGTCATCATGGGCGGGAGCGGGTGTGGAAAATCGACGCTCCTGAAGCACGTTATCGGGATCGAACAGCCGGCTGAGGGGAAGATATGGATAAACGGCGTCGACACGTCACTTCTCGATGACGTCGCATTGAGGGGCCTGCACATGGGCATCGGTATGCTGTTCCAGTCGAGCGCATTGTTCGGGTCGATGACGATCGGCGAAAATATCGCCCTTCCGCTTACCGAGTTCACTCCACTTTCACGCCCGGACATCTGGTCGATCGTTAAAATGAAACTCGGAATGGTCGAGCTCGCGGGATACGATAATCATTTTCCGGCCGAGCTTTCGGGCGGGATGAAAAAAAGGGCGGGCATCGCCCGGGCAATGGCCCTCGAGCCTGCGATGCTTTTTCTCGACGAACCGTCAGCCGGGCTTGATCCCGTCACGTCGGCGGGGCTCGACCTGCTCATCAAAAAGCTCAACGAAGGCACCGGGACAACGATGGTCATCGTAACGCACGAACTGGAGACCATCTTCAACATAGCGCACCGCGTGATCATGCTCGACAAAGATGTAAAGGGCATTATCGCCCAGGGCGACCCCCGAAGGCTCAGGACCGAGTCGAAAGACCCCAGGGTCACCGATTTTTTCAACAGGCGTGTAACGGACAAAACGAACGAAGGGACGCGATCATGACAAAGAAAAAGACCTATTTCCTCGTGGGTTTTTTCGTACTGGCAGGGGCCCTCATTGCGGTAGGCACGATAGTCTGGCTCGGCGCGTCGCAGTATTTCGCCAAAGGCGAGCGCTTCGTCACGTACTTCGATGAATCCGTGCAGGGACTCCAGGTCGATTCGAGCGTAAAATACCGCGGGGTCGAGATCGGCGTGGTAGAAAAGATCGGCGTCGCTCCCGATTACAGGCTGATAGAGGTCGTCATGAAGATCAATTTCAGCGGGGATGCGGGAAACAACACCATCGCCAAGCTGAAGGCGGCCGGGATAACGGGCATAGTGTACGTGGAGCTCGACCACAGGAAAAAGGGCGACCTTGCCCGGACCCCATCCATCCCCTTCGAACCGGATTATCCCCTGATACCGTCCAACCCCTCCGAGATACAGGAGATCGTATCAGGCGTCGACGAGATAGTGAAAAAGATAAAGGCGATGGATTTCCAGACGATATCGGACGAACTTGTCTCCGCAACGAAGGGCGTGAACCAGTTCTTTGCCAGCCACAAGATGACGAAGATCATATCAAACCTGGAGCACATGACGCAGACGCTCAACGATTCGGCAAATCAGCTTTCAAAGATGATAGGGGACGGCAGGGCGGACGCCTTGCTCACCGACGCCCGCGACACTGTGCGCGACGCGAAGGAGACGATAGCACATGTGAAGAAGGAACTGGAGAAGATGAAGCTCTCCGAGACCACGAACAAGGCAAACAGGATGATCGATGATCTCTCGCGCAGATCGAAGACCATAACCACGGAGGTCCAACAGACAAGCGAAAACCTGCGCAGGGCATCGGACAACCTTGATCAGCTTATACAAAGGCTCAAAGCAGACCCGTCGGATATACTGTTCAGCGATCCGCCCCCGAAAAAGAGGTAGCTTATGAAAACACGAAAAATAAATATCGGGCTTATTGTCCTCACCCTCATATGCGCTGTCGTGCTGACAGGCTGCTTCGGACGGACCAAACCGCCTTACGTCATGGACCAATACACGCTGGATTACGTGTCGCCCGGAGCAGGCGAACGACGGCCTGTCGATGAATTGGTAACGGTCGAACGGTTCGCCATCTCGCCTCAGTTCAGTTCACCGTCAATGATGATACGCACGGGACAATACCGGTTCGAGACGTATGACTACAGCCGCTGGCATGTCAATCCCGCCGATATGGTGACCGGCTTTGTCCTGCGGGACATTACGCGGTCGGGCATCTTCAAGGGCACGTACTCTTACTACGACACCGAGCTTTCCCGGTATCTCGTCGAAGGGTACATCGAAGAGTTCGGGGAAACGGCCGACGGGAAAGCGCTGGCAAACATCCGGGTCACCTTCCTCGATACAAGCCGGCAAAACCCGGTGGAGCAGATCGTTTTCCAGAAGCAATACGTGCACTCAACACCGGTCGGCGACCATTCCGCGAGCGGTCTCGCCGCAGCCTTAAGTGCCGCAATGCAGGAATTCTCGGCAGCTCTTATCACCGACATAGGCATGGCGCTACAGGGAAAAACCCCGAAGTAAAAAGCAGCGTACGGTCATGTGACACATGAAAACCGGGAACGAACAAAGCGACCTCACCGTGTGCGAGCGGGCGCTCAGCGTGTCCGATCGCAAGCTGTCGTCCATGCTCGAGCTGGGCCGGATCATCGGGCTCGACCTTGACATCGACGACATGCTCATCACCATAGCGCAAAAGGCGCGAGAGGTCATGGAAGCCGACAGGTTCAACCTCTTCCTCTACGACCCCGCAACGGATGAGCTCCGGACGAGAATACTGCTCGAAATAGAAGGTAAGGAGTGCCGCATTCCCGTCACGATGGGCATCGCGGGATATGCCTTCCGGACGGGCCGGACCGTTATTGTGGACGATGTTCGCAAAGATCCGCGCTTTTTCAGTTATATAGACGATGTGAGCGGATATACGACGCGCAGCATGCTCTGCATGCCGTTCTTCAGCCGTTCCGGGGGGCCGCTTGGGGTGATGCAGCTCATCAACAAGGTTGAGGGGAATTTCACGGCCGATGACGAGGCCCTGCTTACGATGTTCACGAACCATGCCTCGGTGTTCATCGAGATCGCACAGCTTCAAAAGGCCCGCCTCGAATCCCTCGAGCATTCCCGGAAGGAGCTTGAACGCCTGAACACGGCCAAGGGGAAGGCCCTCGATCACCTCTCCCACGAATTAAAGACGCCGCTCGCCCTTATCCAGGGATATCTCCGGATAATCAGGCGAAAGATCGAAAAATTGACCGGGGGCACATCCCTCTCGGGCTATTTTGAGGCCCTTCAGCGGTACATGGACAGGCTTTTTGAGATCCAGAAGGAATGCGAGCGGATCATTCAGGCGTACCGGGAGACCGGGCAGGAGAACCTGGTCGACGAACTCGAGGGCCTCTGGAAAAAACTGGAAGCATTGCAGGCGGAAATACCCCTTGACCTGAAGGACCTCTGGCAATCGCTAAAGCAATATGTCGCTGCATATAAACCGCCGGGAAGCGGATCAGAAAGCATCATCATTCTCCATCCCGTCATTGAAAAGGCAATCGCCGATACCCGGGGCAAAGCACCGCACCGTGACATTCACTTCACCCTGAGCGGCGATCAGGCTGCCGTCATACTGATGGACGCTGTCGTCTTCAGGGACATTCTGATGGGGCTCCTGAAAAATGCCGTTGAAAATACACCGGACGGCGGCCGCATCGAGGTGGACATACGGAACAGCCCGGATAAAGTATTCATCGCCGTCACTGATTATGGGACCGGGATAACCGAAATCAACCAGCCTCATATCTTCGAAGGTTTTTTCCATACCCAGGACACGGACCTCTACGGTTCACGGAACGTCTATGATTTCGGCGCGGGCGGGAAAGGTCTCGATCTCTTCCAGATGAAGGCCTACGCCCGGCGGTTTGGCTTCGATATATCCATGACGAGTTCCCGCTGTATCCATATCCCGACCGATTCGGACATCTGCCCCGGCAAGACATCGCTGTGCCCTCACATATCCCGGCCGGAGGACTGCGCACGAACCGGCACGACCACTTTTTGTTTGACTTTTCCGGTACCGAGAGAATATCTTAAAATCGAGACACGCCCCGGGGCAGGGGCTTAAAAATCAAAGGTTTATTATGACACGCAAAGACCCGCTTGTGGACCTGTTGATACACGATCTTACGGGCCCCCTGTCAATCGTGCTGACCAGCGTCAACAACCTTCTGACGAAACAGGACAAGTGCGGCCCTTATACGGAATACCAGGTCGACACGCTAAAGCGCGCCCAGCGCAACGCCGAGAAGGCGAAGGCGCTCCTGCTCGAGATCATTGAGGTCTACAGGTCCGAGGAAGGTTTGTTCCGCAGCGAAAAATTCATGGTCGCCGATATTCTGAGGGAAGCCCTGTTCGATGCCCTGGATATTGTAAATCCCGATATCAGCGAGGAGCTTTCCCGGGCCGGGAATGACTCGTTCAGGCAGGTCCTGTCCCGGAACGGGATCACAACAGAGCTGAGCGGACGGTACACAGCGGAACCCTTCAGCCACGATTCAAAAAAAATACGGCAGATACTGAGAAATCTCATATCGAATGCATTAAAGTATAGAAAGACCATGATGAAGCTAACCCTGTCCGGGGACACCGACCTCGTTATATCCGTTGAAGACGATGGCGACGGTATCCCGAAAGAAAAACAGAACTACATATTCAAGCGTTTCTTTAACACGCAGAGCAAGAAAGAGACGCCCGACGGCCTCGGATTCGGGTTGTCATGCGTAAAACATATTGTTGAAAAGATGAAGGGTGATATATCATTAGAAAGCGGTGAAGGTACAGGATCATGCTTTACCGTCCGCATACCGCCCCTTTGACGTTGAACATGGACCAAAAATAAAAGGAGGTTATCATGGCACAATCAGTTCTTGATGGAAAACAAATACTGGCAGTAGACGACGAGCCCGATGTCCTCAAGGTACTTGAAGAAGAAATTATGGATTCGTGCCCGAAATGCACTTTCGATAAAGCCACGAACTTCGAAGATGCCTCAAAACTCATAGAGACGAAGAATTATGATATTGTTGTCCTGGATATCATGGGCGTACGCGGCTTCGACCTCCTCGACATGGCCGTCAGGAAAAACATGAAGGTCGCCATGCTCACGGCACATGCGTTAAGCCCCGAGGCGCTCAAGAAATCCTACGACATGAAAGCCCGCGCGTACCTCCCGAAGGATAAGCTCGGCGAGGTGGTCCCCTTCCTCGAAGACGTCCTGACAACAGATTTTCAGTCCGGCTGGACAAAGCTCTTCGAAAAACTCCACGGCTTCTTCACGGACAGGTTCGAATCCGACTGGGAAAAGAAGACCGGCCTGACCTGGAGGGAATGGCAGAGGTAAAAAAACAGGTGCAATAATCAACGGGCCTCCGGGCCCGTTTTTTCGTTCTACGTTCCGCGTTCTGCGTTGTACGTTAAAGAAATAAGAATCTTCTTGTAATTCAAGGGTTAAAGGCTATTTTCCCGCACCAGTGCTTTTGTCTTAGTATTGAACGTAGAACGCAGAACGCGGAACGTAGAACGGTTTCTTCCCTTCCTTGATTTACCCCCCATTTTGAGGTAGATTACACACGGTTTACTGAAGAACATCGGAGGATTATTGACCATGAAGCGGATATTCAGCGGCATTCAGCCGACCGGGGAGATACATCTTGGCAATTATGTCGGGGCGATCAGGAACTGGGTCTATCTCCAGGAGGAATACGACTGCATCTTCTGCGTGGTCGACTACCATGCGATAACAATAGACTATCCCGTCGAGGAAATGGCACGGCGCACGCTTGAAACAGGGCTTATCCTGCTCGCCTGCGGGCTGTCTCCCGAAAAAGCGAAGATATTCGTCCAATCGCATGTGCCTGAGCATACCGAGCTTGCCTGGATCTTCAATACCGTGACGCCGATCGGCGAGGTCGAGCGGATGACGCAGTTCAAGGACAAGGCGAAGCAGCACCGCTCGAACATCAACATGGGCCTTATGGATTACCCGGTCCTCCAGGCCGCCGATATCCTCCTTTACAAGGCAGGGTTCGTCCCGGTCGGCGAGGACCAGGTGCAGCATATTGAGCTTTCACGCGAGGTCGCACGAAAATTCAACAGCCGGTTCGGCGATGTCTTTCCGGAACCCCGGGAGTTACTGTCAATGGCGCCGCGCATCCTGGGCGTCGACGGCCAGGCGAAGATGTCAAAGTCGCTCGGCAATTTCATCGGGGTCCTTGAAGAGGACGACAGCACCTGGGAAAAGCTCCGCACGGCGGTGACAGACGTCAACCGGGTGCGCAGGACCGACCCGGGCGATCCGAATGTCTGCAACATTTACACGATCCACCGCGCATTTTCTGAGAACAGCACTCTCATCGAGATCGACAGGGGCTGCACCACCGCCGGGATAGGCTGCATCGACTGCAAGAAGATGCTCTTCGAGAACCTGAAGAAGGAGCTCACCCCCATCCGCGAGAGGGCCCGCGAACTCGCAGCGAACACGGATCACGTGAAAGACGTCCTGAGCCAGGGCGCCCGGGCGTGCAGGGAAATAGCCGACGTGACGATGGACGAGGTCCGCACGGTCATGGGGCTTTACGTCCCATGACGTTCTGCGTTCTGCGTTTTCATTCTCCCGGTTTTTTAACGTAGAACCCGGAACGCGGAACGTAGAGCCTGTTTTTTTGTTTGGTTGACAAATCATGGTTAAGCTATTAGTATTAAAGGAGCATGTTGGAGAATCCCGTAAAGAAATACGGATTTATAATATTCCTCTCAACGATTTTCTTTCACCTTGTTCTCATGGACGGGGGGATATACGACCTTTTAAAGGTCAAGCTGCAAACGAGATCGGCAAAATTATCTGTCATGCGGGTCGAAGAAGAGAATGCGGCACTTTCCCGGGAGCTTCGCAGGATAAAGGAAGACGACCAGTACCTGGAAGAGATGGTTCGAAAGAAATACGGTCTTGTACGTGAAGGGGAAAAGGTGTACAGGGTTGAACCATGAAATACGAAGGAACGATTTACAGGCCCCCGAGCGAGGCAGACAGCCTCATTCTGCAGGTGACGATCGGCTGTTCCCACAATAAGTGCACATTCTGCGGTTCTTACAAAGACAAGAAATTCCGGGTACGCACGTTTGAAGAGATAGCCGAGGACGTGCAGGAAGCGAAGCAGTACGCGCGCTACATAAGAAAGGTCTTTCTCGCCGACGGCGATGCGCTCATCATCCCCCAGAAAAGGCTCCTGCCGATAGTTCAGCTTGTCAGGGATGCCTTTCCCAGGCTCGAAAGGATAGGCGTCTACGGCAATACCAAGTCGATACTCAAGAAATCGGTTGAAGAGCTGAAAGAGCTAAAGGACCTTGGCGTGGGGATCGTCTACCTCGGGGTCGAATCGGGCGATCAGGTTGTCCTCGACAGGGTATGCAAGGGCACGCTCCTCGACAAGACCGCGGAGGCTGCACAGAAGGTGAAGGATGCCGGGATGCTCCTTTCCGTGACCGTCCTGCTCGGCTTGGGCGGTGTCGAGAGAAGCAGGATGCACGCGGAAGAGACAGGCAAGTTCTTAAGCAGGATAAAACCGGATTACGCCGGGGCCCTCAGCGTCATCGTGGTGCCCGGCACGGTGCTTGCCGACGAGATCAAGAAGGGCACGTTCGTGGTCCCGGATCCTTACATGCTGCTCGAAGAGCTCTACATCATGATCGAGAACACGAATGTCGACCACACGTACTTCGCGTCAAACCATGCATCGAATTATCTTCCGGTCAAGGCGTGGCTTCCCGAAGAAAAAGAAAAGACCTTGAAAGCTATAAAACACGTCCTTGCGGAACGTGACCCGTCAATGCTCAGGCCCGAATTCATGAGGGCCCTGTGATGAACGAAAAAGCCGGCCACGGCGATCTCGCATTTGTCGAGACGCCGATACGTGTCCGGTACGCCGACACGGACCAGATGGGTGTCGTTTACTACGGCAACTATCCTGCGTTCTTCGAAGTCGGGCGCAGCGAGTACATGCGGCAGAAAGGATACCCTTACAGGGACGTGGAGGAAATGGGGTATTACTTCGTCGTCGTGGGCCTCGAGGCCAAATATTACGGGAACGCGACATACGATGACATCGTCATCGTAAAGACCAGGGTGACGGAGGTCAAGTCGCGGGGCATCACGTTCCATTACGTGGTGACGCGGGACGGTACGCTGGTCGTCGAAGGGAGCACAAAACATATCTGCGTCAACAGCGACAAAAAACCTGTCACGATACCTCAAAAGGTCATAGAAATATTTCGAGATGGCCGAACCGCATAATATCCTGGTCATTCGCTTGAGTTCCCTGGGCGACGTCCTCATGAGTGTTCCTGCGGTGCGGGCATTGCGGCGGCGGTTCCCGAACGCGCACATATCGTGGCTTGCGGAAGGGTCGGTGGCCGGCATCCTCGCCCAGCAGGATTTTATCGACGATGTCATTTACTTCCCGCGCGGCGCCGTTTCCCGGCATCTCAAAACGGGCCACCTGCCGACGACAGCGTATATCCTCAAGGATTTCCTGAAAACCTTGCGGCAGCGCAAATATGATCTCATCATCGACTTTCACGGAATCGCGAAGAGCGTGGCGATGATGCTGCTTGCCCGGGGAGGCAGGACGGTCGGCTTCGGCACCATGTTTGCGAAGGACATGAGTCACGTGTTCTACCGTGAAAAAATAAAAGGGGTTGAAAAGCGCATCCACAAGGTGGACCGGAACATGCTCATCGCCAGTTTTATGGGATGCACCGAACCGGCGCCCGACCTTCCGCTTCGGGCCCACGACGAGGCCCGGTGCTACATACATGATTTTTTCCGGTCGCACAATATCAAGTCGCCCGTTTTTGCCGTGAACCCTTTCGCGAGCAAGGATTCGGCGTTCAAGAGATGGCCCCTCGAACGGTACGCGGACCTGGCCCGGAAGATAAGAGAGAGCGGCATGGGCCCGGTCGTGATCATATGGGGCCCGGGCGAGCGCGAAGAGGCGACGAGGCTTGCCGCCATGGCGGGAGAAGGCGTGGAGCTGGCCTGCCAGACCGATATTGCCCAGCTGTACGCCCTGCTCTCGGAGTGCTCCGCCTACATCGGCGGCGACACGGGCACAACGCATCTCGCCTCGGCCGCGCAGATACCCGTGATAAGCCTTTTCGGGCCGACGGATTTCATCGTGAACCGTCCTTACTCCCGCAAGAGCGTAATCATCCGGAAGGACATGCCGTGCAGCCCGTGCAAGAACAAACACTGTAAAACACGGGAATGCCTCACGGGCATATCGGTCGATGAAGTTTTCGAGGCGGTCAGAAAAATCATTTCGGGGGACGAGGCATAAAATGCGTATTTTGTTCATTTATCCCAATATAAACACCCAGGTAGGGTTCAATTACGGTATTGCATACATATCCGGCCTTCTCAAGGAAAGAGGCATCACGACCGGGCTGATCAACATAAACGAAAAACTCGGGTATCCCCTCGACCTTGACCGCATAAGAAAGGACGTGTTGGCGTTCAAGCCGGATATGATCGGTTTTTCCGTACTGACGAACCAGTACAAGTACGCTCTCGAGATAGCGCGTGACATAAAGCGATACACGGATGTGCCGGTCCTTTTCGGCGGGATACACGTGACGATGGACCCTGCTGAGACGCTGATGCATGACGAGGTCGACCTCATCTGCGTCGGCGAAGGTGAGGAGGCCCTCGCAGAGCTCCTGGAAAAAGGCGGCCCCGCGGGCGTCAGGAACATCGGTCGCAAAGAGAACGGCAAACCCGTGATCGAGCCCTTGCGCCCCTACACCGATATAAGTAAACTGCCGTTTAAGGACTACGAGATCTTCGATTTCCAGAAAATGATCGACGCGAAGGACGGCTGGGTCGGGCTTACGGCATCCAGGGGCTGCCCCTTCCGCTGCACGTACTGTCTCAATCACAAGATAATCGATATCTACAAGGGCAGCGGCCATATGCCGAGGGGCTACATACGCAGGCACACGGTCGACCAGATGATAGGGGAGATCGAGTATCTCCTGAAAAACTATTCGCGCATAACGATGTTCATATTCGACGACGATATCTTCACCTTCGACAAGGTGTGGCTCAAGGAATTCACGGAGCGCTACCGGTCGATCACGGGCCTTCCTTTCGTCTGCAACGCCCACGCGAGGATATTCGACGACGAGACAGCATCCCTGCTCAAGAACGCGGGCTGCCGCATCGTCAAGTTCGGGCTCGAGAGCGGCAGCGACCGGATACGCCGCAGGGTCCTCCAGAGATACATGTCGAACCGGCATATAGCGGACGCGTTTTCGACGGCGGAAAAACACGGGCTGCACACATCGGCTTTCGTCATGCTGGGCCTCCCCTACGAGACGGTCGAAGATATCCGCGACACCGTGGACCTCCTCGCCGAGATCAAGCCGGGGCGTTTCAGATGGTCGCTCTTCTTTCCCTTTGTCGGGACAAAGGCTTACAGCATAGCCGAATCTTCCGGCCAGATCGACATGGGGCGCATGGAACAGCTCGACAACTTTACCGATGAGACATGCATGAAGCTCGGGGACGATGTCGACCTTTACTGCGACAAGGTAAAATCGATCCTCTGCGCCTTTGTCAACGCCCGTTCTGGTTTAAAGCACACCGAAGGGTTCCGGCACCTCATTGACGAGATAGAATCCATGGACTTAAGCTCCTGGCAGGGCAAAAAGGAAACTATTTTCAAGATAATAGAGGAGCTCAACGAAGAGATGGAAAAATCGGGAGGACTCCATTATACTGTGAAATACAATCCTTTTATGGGCGTACGAAGTGACTGGAAAGACGATAGTATATCTTCCTAACTGGCTGGGCGACATGGTAATGGCTGTGCCGTTCCTCTATGCCCTGAGGAAGGGCCTCCGTGATGAGCTGTGGGTCATCGGCAAGGAAAGTGCGGTCCATCTCTACAACGGCCTCGACCTTTTCGACCGTTTCGTGCCCGTCGGGAAAGGGGGGTTGTCCTTTTTCATCGATGCGGGCAACCAGCTCAGGAAGATGAACTTCGCCCGGGCAATAGCCATGCCCCATTCGTTCCGGTCCGCCCTGTTCTTCTGCAACCTCAGGGTCCGCGAGATCATAGGGTACGCGCGCAACAGGCGGGGCTTTATCCTGAGCCGGAAGATCGAGGAAAACCCGGGTATCGAACCCACCGTCCAGCATTACCTGAAGATATCCGATGCCCTGGGCGTACCCCGTGCGATCGACGCACCCATTCTCGCCATCACGCCTGATGAAGAAAACAGGTTCGACCAGGAGTTTGCGCATGTCGCGCGGCCTTTTGCCGTCATGGTCGTGGGGGCCCAGTACGGGCCATCGAAATGCTGGCCCGCCGGTTATTTTTCGGAACTCGCCGACAGCATGATCGAAAAATACGATCTGAACGTGTACATGCTTCCCGGGCGGGATGAGCGCGCCATCGCGGACAGGGTGTACGCCGGGATACAGCGTAAAGACCGGGCCGGCATCCTGTCGATGAATATACGGGACATGAAGGTATGCCTGTCGCGTGCGGACGTTGTCGTAAGCAATGACACGGGGCCGCGCCACGTCTCGGCCGCCCTCTCGGTACCGACGATCGTCTTCGCGGGGCCGATGGATGAAGAATATACGGCCTATTCGAGCCCGTCGACGCGGATCCTGTCGAAGGATATGCCGTGCCGTCCCTGCAACAGGAAGAAATGCGAAAAGGGCCATGAGTGCATGACGGAGATAAAACCCCAGGAAGTTGCTGGAATAGTGGGAGACATCATTGGGAAAAAGATCTGAACACGGAAACCTGCCGTATTTTCTCGGTCATTTTGCCGGCAAGAAGATCTGCGTGGTCGGGGACATCATCGCCGATGTGTACATCTTCGGCAAACCGTACCGCCTGTCTCGGGAGGCCCCCGTCGTTGTCGTCAAGTACGAGGAATCGAAGATCTATCCCGGCAGCGCCGGCAACACGATAAACAACCTCGCTGCACTGGGAGCCGAGGTCTACCCCGTGGGCTTCATCGGCAGCGACTCGATCGGAGGCAAGCTCCTCGATTTTTTCACGTCGGCCAGGAACATCGACACCACCGGGATCATACAGCACGCCGGAGAGACGATAACAAAAACACGCATCCTCGCCGGCGACACCCACGTATCGAAACAGCAGGTCATCCGCATAGACAGGGACGACCGGCGAAAGAACACGGCAAAAGAAAAAGCCCTCCTCATGGAGAGGCTCTCCGCCATTGCTGCACGCGTGGACGCCATCATCGTGTCCGACTACGGTCACGGCGCAGTGAATAGCAGGGTCCTCGAGTTCGTAAAAGACGCGGCAAAAAGGACCATCGTCGTCGGTGACTCGCGGTACAGCCTCCGAAAATACACGGGACTGACGATCATCACGCCCAACGAATCCGAGGCATACACCCTGGCCGGCCTTCCCGACGACGAGCCGATAGAGGACGTGGGGAAAAAGGTCCTCTCCGCGATGGACCTCAAGGCACTGCTCGTCACGCGCGGCAACAAAGGTATGACCCTCTTTCTGAGGAACGGCAAGGTGCACCATATCCCGATATCCGGAAAGGATGACGTAACGGATGTGACCGGTGCCGGGGACACGGTCTGCGCCGCCGTTGCCCTCTCGCTCGCCAGCGGCGCCGATTTCCTCGATGCCGCAAAGATAGCGAACTACGCGGCCGGCATCGTCGTCATGAAGCGCGGAACGGCGACGGTCACGGTGGAGGAGCTCAGGAAGAGCATTATGAACGGGGGAAAAATATAAAGGACCGTTCTACGTTCTACGTTCCGCGTTCTACGTTAAGAAAATCCCGTATGATGAAAGTCTTTAACGTAGAACGTAGAACGCGGAACGTAGAAAGGCATCCGGAGCGAACATGGGTAAGGTAATCGGCAGTCTCGCGGAACTCAGCACCCTCATCGAGGCGGCGAAGGCGGCGGGAAAGAGGGTCGTTTTCGGGAACGGGTGTTTTGATATTGTGCATGTGGGGCACGTCCGTTACCTGAAGGGGGCGAAGGAACTTGGCGACGTCCTCGTCGTTGCGGTCAACGATGATTCGTCGGTGACGGGGCTCGGCAAGCGCAAGGAGGTCGTGACCCCGGCGGATGAACGGGCGGAGATCATATCGGCCCTCGATTGCGTGGATTACGTTATCCTCTTCGCAGATGCGACCGTCGAGAACCTGCTTCGGACGCTCAAACCGCATATACATGCGAAAGGCACCGATTACACGGAAGACAACGTGCCCGAACGGGACATTGTCCTGTCGTACGGAGGCAGGGTGGCAATCGTCGGCGACCCCAAGGACCATTCGACACGCGACATCATCAAAACCATCAAGAGCCTGCGGGAAAAATGAGCGGTCCATCACTGCTTTCTGATTTGATTTCAAGCACTTTTTAGTGTATTGTAACACAATCGGACCCGTCAAAATGGACAAGAAGCAGGCCACGAAGCTGCCTTTATCTATCTATATGATCACATTCAACAACAGCGCTACGGTAGCGAGGGCACTCGAAAGCATTGCCGGGTGGGCGGACGAGGTCCTTGTTGTCGATTCGCACAGTCCCGACGGGACCGCCGGCATTGCAGCTAAATACGCGGACCATGTGCTGCACCTCGATACAACCAGTCAGCCGGAAAAATACCAGTTTGCCCAGGACCACTGCAGGAACGCCTGGGTCATGTTCATCGACGCGGATGAATGGCTCACCGAATCTTTCAAGCGCGAGGCGGAAGAGATTCTCGGGTCGGCATCGGCATGCGACGGTTACATCGTCGATCGCAGGAACATGTACCTTGGCAGGGAGATCAAGTACGGGGGATGGTACCCCGATCGGGAGATACGCCTCTACAGGAAGGACCGGGGAGGCTGGCAGGGCGGCATCCATGCAAAGGTCCGCGTAGAGGGGCGTGTCGGCCATATGAAGAATTATTACATGCATACCCCGTATGCGGATACGGCACACCAGATCCGCACCATCGACCGGTACTCCGAGGCATACGCCCGCGATCTCTTCGATGCGGGCCGGCGTTTTCATTTCTTCAACATGGTGCTGCGCCCGGTCTATCGCCTGTTCCGGGACTACATCTTCAAAAGGGGTTTTCTCGACGGCATACCGGGGCTCATCATCCTGGCATCGACGATGTACTACGTGTTCATGAAACATGCGCGGCTCTGGGAGCTGGAAAAAGCAAGCGGAGGGAAGAGTGGTGTTCAATAACAAGGAGGTCCTCGTCACCGGGGGATTGGGCTTCATCGGGAGCAACCTGTGCATCGAGCTTGTGAGGCAGGGCGCCCGTGTGACCATCATCGACAACATGCTTCCCCGTCAGGGCGGGAACCTGTTCAATATCCGTGATATCGAGGGAGAGGCTGCTGTCAATATCTCCGATGTCCGCAATCAGCTTTCCATGAACCACCTGGTGCAAGGGAAAGACTATATCTTCCACCTCGCCGGGCAGGTCAACCACGTCGACAGCATGAAAAACCCCTTGCAGGACCTGGAGATAAACTGCCGGGGCACCCTCGTCCTCCTCGAGGCGCTGCGCCATCACAACCGGGATGCGAAGGTGATCTTTGCGGGCACGCGCGGCGAATACGGCTCCAGCGTCAGCCTGCCCGTGGACGAAGACCATCCGACAAATCCCAAGGGTGTCTACGCGGTGACGAACCTCACCGCGGAAAAGCTCGTGCTCGTCTATGACGACGTGTTCAAGGTGAAGGGCGCGTGCCTGAGGATCACCAACACGTACGGGCCGCGCCACCAGATGCTCCACGACGAGTACGGCGTCTTCAACTGGTTCATCCGCAAGGCCATGGACAACGATGAGATACCGGTCATGGGCGACGGGAGGATACTCAGGGATTTTCTCTTTGTCGAAGACCTTGTCAGTTCACTGCTTAAAGTGGCGTCGACTGAAGAGGCATACGGTAAGGTATTCAACGTTGGTACGGGGGTTCCCGTAAGCTTTTTCGACCTTGCCGAAAAGATAGTCGCCATCGCGGGCTCGGGCAGGACAAAATTCACCGAATTCACGCAGGAGCGCAAAGAGGTCGAACCGGGCGATTATTATGCAGATATAACGCGCATCAAAAAGGTAACCGGGTGGGGGCCCGTTGTTCCCCTCGATGAAGGGATAGCGAAAACCATAGAGTTCTACAGGCAATTCCGGAAAGAATACTGGTAAAGATGACGAGCCCACATCAACCGAAGGCCCTGGCCCGTGAGGGCACTCATGAGAAGGTCGCCGCCTATCTTGATAAAAAGCCTCGCGGACGGCTCCTTGATGTTCCCACCGGGGAAGGCGCTCTTGCCGTGATACTTCACAATATGGGCTTTGACGTGTCCTGCTGCGATATCGAAACCGAGAGGTTTTCTGCGCGGGGATTGCGTGTTGATCGCGGGGACCTTACCAAAAGATTGCCCTACGACGACGGCGTTTTCGATTACGTATGTTTCCTGGAGGCAATAGAGCATATGGAGAATCCCTATTCCGCCGTGAGGGAGTTGTCCCGGGTCATAAAGCCCGGCGGGACCCTCATCCTGACGACACCGAATTATCTCAACGTGGAAAGGCGGCTTAAATTCCTCGTAACGGGGTTCTTTACAAAACCTGTTTCAGGAAAGGCATTCCGGGAACGCTTTTCCGGTAAGACGCACGACATGCATTCTTCCCCCATCGGTTACACGCTCATCCGTTTCATCCTGGAACACGCCGGATTCACTATTACGGATATGACGTATGATCGAAAGAAGAAAAAACAGGTCTTCCTGAAACCGCTGGTCTGGCTCATACGCCTGTACTGCCGCCTGTGGAGCAGGTCAAAACGGGAGGAATACTGGCTTGACCAGACGGCGGGGCCCGTCATTCTCGACGGGGGGAACACACTCATAATATTTGCCCGAAAGGACGGTATATCCAGATGAACGTTAAGATTTTCAATATAGACAGGGACCATGCACAGATCAAGCCCCGGCTGATCACAACATTTGAAAACGTCCTGTCGGGCGGGGAATTCATTCTCGGGAAGGAAGTGCGCGCCCTCGAGGAGGAGTTTGCCGCATATGTGGGAACAAAATACGCTGTCGGCGTCGCGAGCGGAACGGATGCGATAAAAATAGGCGGCCTCGCCCTCGGATTGAAAGCCGGGGACAGGTTCGTCACGACACCCAACACGTACATAGCGACGGCAATGGCACTGACAGAGCACGGCTGCGTTCCCCGTTTCTGCGACATCGAGGACGGGTCGTACAACATGGACCCGGCAGCCCTGGAGGACCTGCTGAAAAAGGAGCCCGGCATCAGGCTCTGTATACCGGTCCATCTCTACGGGCAGCCATGCCGGCTTGATGAGATCAGGGAGATCTGCGGACGGTACGGCGTCATGCTCATGGAAGACGCCTGCCAGGCGCATGGTTCGCGTTACAAGGGCAGGAACGTCGGGACGATGAGCGATGTCGCCGCCTTCAGCTTTTACCCGACGAAAAATCTCGGCTGCTACGGTGACGGCGGGATGATCGTCACGGACAACGACGAGGCGTACAAACAGATGCTGATACTCCGCGCCCACGGCCAGACCGACCGCCATGTTCACGACGTGCAGGGTTTCGTATCGAGGCTTGACGAACTCCAGGCCGCTCTTGTGCGCGTGAAGCTGCCCCATCTCGACGACTGGAACATCGCACGGAGGCGCAATGCGTCCCTTTACGACGCGGGCCTCGAAGGCCTGCCCGTGAAGAAACCGGCCGAAGAGCCCTATGCATATCATGTCTACCACCTCTACGTCATAGCCGTTGAGGAGCGCGAGCCGTTACGGGCTTATCTCGGCGAGAGGGGGATCATAACCCTCGTCCATTACCCGACACCCATACATCTCCAGAAGGTCTACTCTCACCTGGGATACGGGCCCGGTTCTTTCCCCGTCGCCGAAAGGGCGGCCCGGCGGATCATCTCCCTGCCCATCTATCCGTCGCTTAACGAAGACGAGATAGCATACGTGTGCGAGGCGATAAGCGGGTTTTACCGGAAATGAGGATCCTGCACCTTTTCAGCGACTGGAAATGGACTGGCCCGGCGGACCCCGTGCTGTCGCTCTGCGAGAACCTCCAGAACGAGGGCGCCGATGTCGTCCTGGCATACCGTAAAACGCCCATCGACTTTCCCGAGAGAACGGTGGGCAAAGAGGCCTCGAAAAGGGGCCTGCGCTGCTACGAAGGTTTGAGGCTTACCAGGTACTTCTCTGCCCGCGACTGGGCCCACGACCTTGCATCTTTCGGGCCTTACGCCGAAAAGGAAAGGTTCGACATAGTCCACACGCACCTCTCACATGACTATTTTACCGCGATATCGGCCCTTTCTTTCCGCAGGCTCCGCCCCTTGATCGTCCGGACGGACCACAAGCGCGACGGGCTTCCCTCGAACCTTTTCATGTCGTGGGCAATGGGGCGGACGGACGGCCTCGTCACGTACAGTGAGAGGCTCGCGAAACTCGACATGAAAAACTTCGATTTCCCTGAAGGGCGGATGTGCGTCATCCCGCCTGCCGTTAAACCCTATGAAGGCCCGGTCGGCAGCCTGCGGCAGGAGCTCGGGATATCCACCGACGACCGCGTGATCGGGGTCATCGGCCGGCTAAAACCCGACCGCGGCTACGACGTGGTCCTCAAGGCCTTCAGCATCCTGCGCTCACGGGTCGACAGGGTCAAGCTCGTCATCGTCGGCAGGAGCTCGCAGATAGAGGCAAGCGTCATGAAGCCGCTTAAAGAGCTCGGCATCGAAAAGGATGTCATCCTCGCCGGCTATCGCTTCGACGATTATTTCCTGATGATCCAGACGTTCGATATCTATATCATGATGCGCGCCGGGAGTGACGGGAGCGGCCGGGCGCTCCGCGAGGTCTTGAGCCTCGGGCGGCCGGCCATCGTGTCCGACAGGGGAATGCTCCCCGATCTCGTCGACGACGGGAGGACGGGTTTCGTAACATCGTGGGACGCATCCGACCTCGCCGCCAAAATGGAGGTCCTCGTGAACGATGCCGCCACCCGGGAGCGCTTCGGCGAAAATGCGCGCAGGCGGGCCGATGAAGAGTGGAGTTTCCGGCTCCAGGCGAAAGCGATGAAGAACTTCTACGAAGCGCTCTTACGCATGGGACCGCGCAGATAATCCTCTTTATTTCTTTCCTTGATTATTGTAGAGTGACACAAAAATGAAGATCGGCCTGGCAATCTACAATTTCGACCCGAAAAAGGGCGGCGCCGAGCGCTACACGTATGACCTCGCCGGAAGGCTCGCGGCAAAAGGGCATGAGGTTGTCGTCTTTTGCGCCCGCGGCACGGAATTCCCCCCGGTAAAGCTCATACCGTTGAAAACCATCACGTACCCTCACTGGCTGAGGAACCTCACCTTCGCCCTCGCGCACAGGAGCGCCCTCGAGGGGCACCGCCCGGACGTCATGCTCGGGTACGGCAACGTGCTCTCCCTCGATGTGTATCAAAGCCACGGCGGCGTCCAGAGCATCTGGATGGAAAGGGAGATCGCGAGCTACGGCCCCGGGGGGAAGAGAGGGCTGAAGCCGCTTCTTTTGAGGTCGAGCATCAACCAGGCGGTCCAGCGGTGGATAGATGGCTATGCGGTCCGGAAAAAGCAGTTCAGCCGGATCGTCGCCATCTCCGACATGGTCCGCGACCATATGTCCGAACACTTCGGCATCGAAAAAGACAGATTCGATATCGTTTACAACGGGGTGGATACCGTGCGCTTCAGTCCCGCCGCAAGCCCGCCGCCCGGCCCGACCGCGGTCCTTTTCTGCGCCGGCAATTTCCGGCTCAAAGGCCTGGGCCCGCTGATCCGCGCATTTGCCAGGGTCGTCGACCGGGGAAAGGATGTCCGCCTCATGGTCATGGGCCGGGGAAACCGAGGATTCTACACGAAAATGATCGACGAGGCGGGCCTGAGGGACAGGGTAGACTTTGTCGGCGAGACCTCGAGGCCCGAGGATGTGTACCGCAAAGCACACGTTCTGGCCCATCCCACGTATTATGACGCGTGCTCCCTGACGACAATGGAGGCGATGGCCTCCGGGCTGCCCGTGATCACGACGCGGTGGAACGGTGCCTGTGCATTTGTCTCGCCGGAGGAAGGCTTTGTTATCGACGAACCGGACAATATCGACGCCCTCGCATCGGCGATACTGGCGCTCACGGAAACCGACAGGCGGACGGCGATGGGAAGGGCTGCGCGCAGAAAAATGGAGCAGTTCACGATGGAAAGAAACGCCGACGAGATGGAGGCGGTGCTCTTAAGATCGGCCGCTCATGAAGATACGGGGGATGCCCATGACGGATGATGCCCGGTCACCCTATTATTTCAGTCCCCGGCATGACATGATCGAACTCATTCCCGGAAACACGCAGCGGATACTCGAGGTGGGATGTGCAGGGGGTGCCACGGGCAAAGAGCTTAAGGAACGGGGCGTCAAAGAGACCGTGGGCATCGAGGTTGTCGAGGAGATCGCCCGCGCCGCCGAACCTTTTTATGATAAGCTCTACATCGGCGATGTCGAAACGATCGATCTTCCCTATGAACGCGGCCATTTCGACTGCATCCTCTATGGCGACGTGCTCGAGCACCTCAAGGACCCGTGGCATCTCCTTGCCCGGCACAACAGGATAGTAAGGCACAACGGCATGGTCATAATAAGCGTGCCGAATATCCGGCATTACCGGATCGTCAAGAAGCTCGTTCTGAAAGGTGAGTGGAAATACACGGATGACGGGATCATGGACAGGACGCACCTGCGGTTTTTCACGCTCGGGTCGACCCGGGACATGATAGAGAGCGCAGGATTCGAGATACAGGCGATCATAAAAAAACCATCAGGCGCGGGCTGGCTCAAAGGGCTCAACACGCTGTCCGGCAACCGGCTGATCGAGTTCCTGGTCCGGCAGTATATAATCAGTGCCCGGAAGATAAAGGAGGTATAGCAATGCCGCGGGTCAGCGTGGTCATCCCCAACCTCAACGGCGAACACCTCCTGCCGATGGCCCTCGACACCCTCCGCACGCAGACATTCGCCGATTTCGAGACCATCGTCGTCGACAACGGGTCGCGGGACGGATCGCTCAAGCTGCTCAAAGAAAAGTACCACGATGTGCGCATCGTGCCTCTCGACAGGAACTACGGCTTCGCATACCCGGTCAACCGGGGTATCGAGGCGTCGAAGGGTGAATTCGTGTGCCTTCTCAACAACGATATCGAGCTTGACCCGCGATGGATGGAAGAGCTCCTTGGCGCCCTCGAGAAAAACCCCGATGCCGGTTCCGCGGGGCCCAAGCTCATGCGGTATCACGAGCGCGAACGGATCAATGTCCTCGGGATACGGGTAAACCGGGACGGGCACGTCGAGATCGTCGGGGCCGGCGAACATGACAGAGGTCAATATAATGAAGAGCGGTTTGTTTTCGGGGTCAATGCCGGGGCCTCGATGTACCGCAGGGCAATGTTCGATGATGTCGGGCTTTTCGACGAGGTCTTTTTCGCATCGTTCGAGGATGTCGATCTTGCCTTCAGGGCCCAGCTTGCGGGTTACAAGGCGTTGTACGTCCCGCGGGCAGTCGGGTATCACATGGTGGGAGCGACCATAAAGAAGAAAAGGTACCGCCCGACATACCTCAACAACCGGAACTCCACTTTGTTCTTCTGGAAGAACATGCCGGGTGAACTTATCCGGAAGAATTTCGGGGGTATCATGGGCCGCAGGGCCGGCGCATTCCTGACACGGGTCCTGAAGAATTTCTGGAAGCTCAGGACGCTGTACTATCTCAGGGGGACCGTCGCAGGCTATCTGCGCATGCCTCACGTCATGAAGGAACGCAGGCAGATCCAAAAGGCGCGCAGGGTGAGCCCCGAATACATAGAATCCATCCTCGACAGGGATTTTCTATGAAGGTCCTTTTCCTGGTCCAGGGATTCAAGGTGGCGGCAAGCCGGTACCGCGTCCTGAACTATATCCCGTACCTCAACGAGCACGGCGTCGAGACCACGGTCTCTTTATATCCGCGCAATCCTGTCGAGATCATGGGCTTTCTCGGCAGACTGCCGGAATACGACTGCCTGTTCCTGCAGAGAAAGCGTTTCCGGGGAGCGCTTCTCGCCCTCGTGCGCAAACGCGCGCGGAAGATCATCTACGATTTCGACGATTCCGTCATGTACCGGAATTCGAGGGCCGGGGACCCGCACTCCAAAACACGCATGAAGCGTTTCGGGGATATGGTCAGGGCCTCGGATTTTGTGATCGCGGGGAACCGGTTCCTGATGGAGCAGACCCTGCCGTTCACGAAAAAGGTGGATGTTCTGCCGACAGCGCTCGACGCCGGGCGCTACATTGCAAAGGATTACAGTGAAAACAAGGAGCGTGTCACGATCGGCTGGATCGGCGACCACGGCAGTATCCATTATATGGAAAAGATGAAACCGGTATTCGAGACCATCGGCCGGTCGTACCGGCAGGCAGAGCTCAGCATCGTATGCGACGTGTTCATCGACTGCCGCGATATCCCGGTCATCAAAAAGGTCTGGTCGCAGGAAACGGAGATAGCGGACCTTCGCGATATGGACATCGGGCTTATGCCGCTCATGAACGACCTGTGGTCAGAGGGCAAGTGCGGGCTCAAGATACTCCAGTATTTCGGCGTAGGCGTCCCCGCAGTGTGCACCCCCGTCGGGGTTAATAAGGACGTCGTCAAGGACGGTGTGGCCGGGTTCTACGCAAACACAGCCGACGAGTGGGTCGACAGGCTCTCGAAGCTTATCGAAGACGCGGGCTTGAGAAGACGGATGGGCGAGCGCGGCCGCGAGGTCGTCATGAAGGGTTACACGATCGAGGCATGCGCACCGCGACTTCTGGATATCCTCCATAGAACGGTAAAAGGATAAGACCGGGGGCTACTTCACCCGTTTCAGGTAACCCCGGGGATTGAACGTCATATAGAACTTTTCTTTTTCATCATCAATAATAAAGCGATCGTCCCCGGCCAGGAATTCCTCAATGGCCTCCATCGGTCCCGGGCCGTGGTCGACGAGGACCGGGTGGCCGTTCACATTGGAATCCTCGACGATCAGGTAACAACCCTTTGAAACGAGATCGCTGTATATCTTCAATTCCTGATCAACGTGCTTCTTGCTGTGGTCCGAATCGAGGATGACCATAATTGTTTCACCCTTCTTCACATGCTTTTTAACCTCGGCAACAACGTCGGGCGCGACCGAGGACCCGGCAATATACGTGATACGGGGATGCGCGGGCCTTTTCGGCTTTGTGTCGATATCGACGCTCACGACCCTTCCCGTACCGATGAGATCGCACATCGAGGCAAGATACAGCGTGGTCCCGCCTTCCGCCGTGCCGCATTCCACGATCAGGCCGGGCCGGGTGTCCCAGAGTGTTTCCTGGTAAATAAACAGATCCAGGGGGCATTTCTGTACAAAAACGCCGAGCCACCGCGTGTTTTTCCATGTCTTGCCCTGCGACGCCGCGTCATAATAGAGCTTATGGAATTGGGCGACAATCTCTTTTTCGGTCCCGGGATTGCTGTATTTGCGCTCATCGAGATATTTCCTTACTTTTCGTATTCCCCTTTTCGCCTCTTTGACAACACCCATACGCCTTATGTCCCCTTTTATTGACTTTATGATATGAAAACGGAATATTCTCACCCCAGGTGTAACATGATGTCAATAGAAAGTTGCTTTCAATACTCTGGTCATTTGAGCACCGGTGTTGTATAGTGATTTTCAAATGAAAAGTTTCGCGGCAGGAGAATTTACCTGGTTCCTGAATGACGAAGACATCTTTCCCGTTGTCAGGGACATAGTCCATCCCGAAGGGGACCGGCGAAGCTACCATATCCGCGAGCATCGCGGATCAAAGGTATTCATCAAGACATTCAACGAAAAAGGCGCGGTCGGCCGCATCCGTTCCCTGCTGGCACCGCGGGGCAGGAAGGAATACAGGGTTGCCGACAGGCTCAATACGCTCGGCGTCCCCGCGCCCGCACCCTTAGGGTACGCCACCGGGCAGAATATCTCCGCGATTGTCGAGATATACATCGAGGGCAGGACATTCCTCGATACGTTCAAAGATGCCGACGACCAGGGCCCGCTCCTTGTCAGGCTCGCGCATTTCCTCCGTTTCCTTAAAGAAAAGAAAGTGCGCCACGACGATCTTCATCTCGATAATATCCTCGTGTCGGGCGGCACGCTATACCTCATAGACCTGCACAAAGTGCGTATCAGGGAAACATTCACCGAAGCGGATGAGATCACCAATGCGAAGCACGCGCTCGGTACGGTCTATTACGACATCGACCCCCGGAAGCGCACCCTGTTTTTCAACGCATACGAAGCGCTGCCGACGGTGAGGCAGAAGATCGCGGATGCGATCACGGCGCTGCGCGATACATGGGTCACGAACAAGATGGCCCGCGCCTTCGGTGACACCTCGATCGTGTGCCGGGAGGGATGGCGGTCTTCCATCCGGGGGCGCGAGGGGGCGGGCAGCGGAAAATTCGTCGAGACCCTGAAATCAGACCGGAAAGTGAAGGTCGAGCGCTACGCCGACCACGTGCGAAAAACATACACGGGGATGCACCGCCTCAAGACCGCATGGCGGAACCATGTCGTCCTCGAGTACATGCACAAGGCGATCACGCCCGTCGTTTATTATGTCGAGGCCCCCGGGACAGGGAACGGTTTTATAGCCATGGAAGACCTGACAGGCAGGGGGGAGGAGCTTGACCGCTGCCTCGACAGGAACTACGATGCCATGGACACCCGGGAGCGCCTGTCATTCCTGGCCGGGCTGGCAGATTTCTTCACCGGTGCCATGGCCTGGGGGATAACCCACAGGGACCTCAAGGCGTGCAATATCTTCGTGCTGACAACGGGAGGGTTCCTGTTCCTCGACGTCGAAGACATTCAATTCCAGCATACCTCGCCGGACATCCTGAAGAGGCTTTTCTGCCAGCTCAACAACACCATCCCGAAACGCGTATCCGTCAGGGACCGCATGCGCTTCTATCTTAGGCTTGTCTCCATCGCTGACTGCGACAGGAAAAAACTCTTCAAGGAGATCGTCGCAGAATCCCTGAAAGACAACATCGTCTACGAAGGCGTGTCGGGGCTTGTTGTGGATTCATGGAAATGAGGACCGTAAGGCGTAAGGCATAAGGCGTTTTTTTCTCGTCATTCCGGCGAAGGCCGGAATCCAAGGTTTTTCTTCTAAATCTTTTCGGCGACCTTCAACTGACAATCGTAATAAAAACAAAACCTTGGATCCCGGCGTCAAGCGCCGGGATGACGACTAGAGGAGTGACTTACGCTATGGATGCACACCCGGCAACGATCTTTGCCCCACTCATGATCGCAAATTTCCCACGTTCCTTACCGGATACATCCCAACTGACAGCTATCCCCCTTGCCGCCAGTCGCCTGATATTCTCCCTTTTGTGGCCGACAAGCAGGGGGACATCGTTCTTGTGAATGATCACGGTAATTTCAGCCGGCGACCCGAATTGCGGCAACACCTCTTCGATTGCCTTGATGAATATCCTCGACTGAACAAGGAACCCGTATGCCGGGTGGTAGAAGCCGCCGGCAATCATGTCCCTGACAAGCTCGTTATCGGTGAGCCCCACGTTTGCGACCCCTATCCCGTTCTGCACGGCATTCACGTAAATGCGGCATGCCCGGTCGAGCACGTCGTCGAAGTCGGCGGGAACGAAAGTCCCCGACCGGTATAGGGAATAAAGCGGCGTATTTTCCAGCACGACAAGGGGATAGATACGGATATAGGCGGGTTGCAGAAGGACCATGTTCCTGATGGTCTCATCGATATCGGCCTCTGTTTCACCGGGAAGCCCCACCATGAACTGCAGGGCGAGGGTGAAGCCTTCGTTTTTCAACCTGCCGTACGCACGAAAGAGGTCTTCGCCCGTATGCGCCCTGTTCAGGGCCGCCAGTATCGTGTGGTTGAATGTCGGTATACCAAGCTCGATCAGCCCGACCCCGTTCTTCTTGAGCAAGGCTATCGTTTCGTCCCGAAGGGGGACCGGTTTCGTAGAAAGGCGGAAAGTGCGTATCAGGGTGCGATACGGTTCAAAGAATGAGAAGATCCTTGCGAGGACATCGGGTGCGATCCCGAAGATGTTGCCGCCAAAGAGGCCGACATCACAGGGCTCCGTGCGCCCTGCGAACGCGGCATCAATGCGTGTTTGTATACCCGCGTCGCCCGCATCGGTGATATAGCCCTGGTGACAATATATACAGCGACCGGCGCAGCCGAGATGGGGAAGAAAGACCGGGACGACCATGCGTGCAATGCCTCGCAGTATTGTGTACCCTTTTCCCCCGAATTGCAAATTTTGTCTGCGCTTCACACCGGCAAACCAATGAAAGAAGTTGCAAAGACTCGGGCAACCGTTTCATAATAGAGAAACCATGGCTCCGGCAGACTTGAGGAAAGACGCCCGGATACCCGAGGTGAAACTGGGACCGGCCGAAGTGTTCTTTCAGGGGGTGCATGACGCATTCTCCGGCGGGTCGGCAATACTGTGCGTCTCCGCCCGCATAGCCGGGCCGCTCGATGTTCAGCTCGTCAAGCAGTCATGCCGGAAGCTTATGGACAGGCACCCCCTGCTTCGCGCCCGGATATCCTCAAAAACGGACGGGCTGTATTTCGTATTCGATGTCCCCTTCAACAGGATACCGATTCACTCCGTGTTCGAGCTCGGCAAGACCGACATCCGCACATTTGTCGAGCGCGAAATAAGCTCGGCCTTCGATACGGCACGCTGTCTCTGGAAGGTGCTGCTGGTCACGGACAAGGTGAAGCTCGACAAGCATTACCTCATTGTCTGCACCCATCGGGCGATAAGCGACCCGTTCTGCACCGTCAGCCTTGTCCGCGAAATGCTGGCCGTATGCGTGGAACTGCTGTCGGGCAGGGAATGCGAGGTCAGCCTTTTGCCCGTAAGCCCCAGCTTCGAGCAGATAGCGGCGTCGATCCCCGAATCGCTCTTCTCGGAAGGCGCATCTGACGGCAAGGAAGGGGATGCTGCCGCCGGCCGGGTACCCTGTCCGGACATCCCGGTCAATAAGAGGAATACACGCATTCGCAGCCACACGATAAAACCGGAACGGCTTAAAGAACTGAAAGTCCTCAGCAGGTCCGAGAAGGCCACGATGCGGGGGACGCTCGCGGCGGTGACCGTCATGGCGATGCAAAAACAGCTCGGGGAAAATCTGCCGATCGAGGTCCACACCCCCTTAAGCATCCGGAAACTCAACATGCCCCGGATAGGCAAAGAGGAAATGCGGTGCCTTGCGTACGACGCGCGTATAAGGTCGAAGCGTATTGCCGATCGCCCCGGTTTCTGGAGCTTTGCACGGGATTACGAAGCGGCGCTCCTTGCTTCCGCACCGTCGGGGGATTGGCCGGCACGTGCGCTGAAGGTTCCTGATAACCCCGATCAGGGGCCCGGCTTGCCGCTTTCGTGCTCGCTCATATATGCAAACGAGATCCGCCGCATCCCGAAGAGCCCGTTCACGATCGAAAATTTCCTGCTGGTGAGGGGCTTGAGGTCCGCTGACAGGCTCATGTTCATTTCGGCAATGCCGGTGCAGGGAAGCCTGCCGGTCACATTCGCCTACGCGTCGCCCCTTCTCGATGAGGCCTGGGTCGACAGATTCGTGAAGACTTTCATTCACATACTCGAAAAGACCATAAAATAATCGGGAGGACAGTTGAAAACATTGAACGTTGCGCAGGCCTTTGCCGTGGCGGTCCTTCTGATGCTCACCGCAGCAATATCGTGCCCCGCCGAAACACAGGCGGGACCGTTGCCAAAGGTAAAAATACTCGCGATGGGAGGGACCATCGCCGGTGTCGCATCCACCCCGACCGAGACAAAGGATTATAAACCCGGCAGCCTCGATATAGCATCGATAATACGCTCGGTACCCGGCCTTGAAAGGCTCGCGGAGATCTCCGGCGAGCAGGTGGCGAACGTCGACAGCTCGCACATGACCGACGAGCTCATGCTCAAGCTCGCGCGGCGCATCAACGAGCTTCTCGCGACCGGTACGGTTGACGGGATCGTCGTGACCCACGGCACCGACACACTGGAAGAGACGGCATACTTCCTCAACCTCACCGTGAAAAACTTGAAGCCCGTGGTCGTCACCGGCTCGATGAGGCCCTCCACCGCCATAAGTGCGGACGGGCCGCTCAACCTGTACAATGCGGTCGTGCTGGCGGCAGACAAAAGATCGCGGGGGCGGGGCGTGCTCGTAACCCTCAACGAGACGGTCCATTCTGCCCGGTATGTCACAAAAACAAACACGACCAGCGTTGACACGTTCCGGTCGCCCGATCTCGGGTGCCTCGGGTACGTGCTCGACGGCACGCCGTATTTCTACCAGACGATCACGAAACGGCACACGGCGTCATCCGAGTTTGATGCCTCTTCCTTGGCATCCCTGCCGCGGGTGGACATCATTTACGGTCACGCGCAGGGCAGCAGGACGCTCGTCGACGCGGCCGTTGCCGCCGGGTTGAAAGGGATCATCATTGCCGGCGCCGGGAACGGCGGCATCTTCCCGAAGGAAAAGGAGGCCCTTATCGAAGCGGCGAAAAAAGGCATCGTTGTCGTCCGGGCGTCCCGGACCGGCAGCGGGGTCGTGACGCAAAGCAGGGAATATGCGAGCTACGGTTTTGTGACATCGAACAACCTCAACCCGCAAAAGGCACGGATACTTTTGATGCTCGCCCTCACAAAAACAACACAGCGGAAAGAGGTCCAGAGGATGTTCGACGAGTATTGACCTGAAAAGGACGAAGGGGCGTTCTTCCCTTGACTTTTGACCCCCTGTTTCCTTAATCTGTACCCATGCAAAAGCTCGCCATAGGCATGTTTGACTCCGGGGTCGGGGGAATGACCGTCCTCAAGGAGGTCAAGGCCCTTCTGCCTCACGAGCACATCATCTATTTCGGTGACACCGCGCGGGTGCCTTACGGCAACAAATCTCCCCAGATGGTAACAAAATACGCGCTCGAAAGCGCCCTCTTTCTCCTGACAAAGGGCATTAAGCTCCTCATCATCGCCTGCAACACATCGTCCGCCTTTGCCCTGCGGATACTTCAAAAAAAGATGCCGATACCCGTTATCGGTGTTATAGAGCCGGGAGCCAGGGAAGCCGTCAGGAACACGCAAAGCCGCAAGGTGGCCGTCATCGGCACGCGCACGACCGTAAAAAGCATGGCGTATGACAGGTCGATCAGGAAGCTCGATCCGGGCATAGAGGTCTTCTCCCGGGCCTGCCCCCTCTTCGTGCCGATCGTCGAGGAAGGGCTCGAGCACGACGAAATAGCGCGCCTCACAGCCGGGAAATACCTCGGGGACCTCCGCGGGACGGGCATCGACGTGATCGTCATGGGCTGCACGCACTACCCGGTCCTCGAAGACGTCATCAGGCAGACCCTGGGAAGCGGCGTCACAATCGTCCATTCCGGGAAGGAAACCGCCAAAGAGGCATGGACGATCCTTAAAGAAAAGGACCTCTTCAACAGGCGGGGACGGGGCAAGTGTGAATACTTCGTCACCGACACCCCCGAGTCCTTTCATGACATAGGAGGGAGGATCTTAGGGGAAAACCTGGCACATGTGAGATCGTTGAAAAGCCTCGATTACCAGGACCTTCTTTTCTCTTCATGATAGCCGACATAGCACTGCCTATCCCCGTCGGCAAGTATTTTTCCTATTCAGTACCGGATGAGATCGCCCCCTGCCTTTCAGTATGGTCGCGGGTGCGCGTCCCTTTCCATCAAAGGGACGCTGTCGGCGTCGTTGCGGCCTTACGGGAAGGTGATCCCGGGGGCCTGAAACCGGTGATCGAACCTCTCGAGTTCTTCCCGCTCATCGACGACAAGCTTGCCGCCCTCGCCGGCTGGGCGTCCTCATTCTATCTCGCGCCGATGGGGCTCGTTATGAAACACGCCCTTCCGCCGGTGCGCGATATCGAGCGGTATCTCGTTGCCGGGGAAGCGGACCGCCCGGAGGCAGGCCCGGTACAGCTAAGCAGGATGGCCAGGCGGACGGGGCGCATGCGGCTTATTGAACTATACAGGCAGGGCTTGCTTGTCCTTCGCGACAGTTTGGCGGGCAATGAGTTCACGGCAGTGAAATCGCCCGTCCCGGGCGAAGCTCAAGGGGGAGTCGGGCAAACTGTTCTCATCGACTCGATCGAAAGGCGCCTCGAAAAATACATTTCGCTCGTCGGCACACACCTCGAGAACAAAGGGAACGTCCTTTTTCTCCTGCCGGACCACTACGCGGCCGGGGCATACTTCACGCAGAAGATGAAGGCATTGTATGGTGACCGGGTACTCTGGTCCAGCTCGGGTGTGCCGGTTAAGCAGCGGATGGAGACATTCTTCAGGGCCCGCCATGGCGGGGGGCATATCATCCTCGGCAATAAAAGCCTCGTATTTCTCCCGGTCTGCAACCTGTCGCTCATCATCGCGGAGCGGTACGACGATGACGAATACAGGAACGAGGAAGGCTTCAAGTTCAACGCGGCGCGCACAGCGGTCGAACGTGCCCGCCTCTGCGGCGTCCCTGCTGTTCTGGGCAGTGCGGCATGCTCTCTGGACATCCTCCACCACGCCCTAAGGACCGGGACCGCCGTGCACTTTTGTAAACCGTTCGCAGAGCACTCCCCAAAGACCATACGTTCACGGTCGTCGGGGGAATTGCTCGACCGCCTCTGCGCTGATATCGGGGATGCCGCCCGCAGCGGCAAAAGCATTGCCGTCTACGTGCCCCGCAAGGAGTATGGCTCGTACATCAGGTGCCAGGTCTGCAGGGAAGACCTTGTATGCGAAAAATGCGGGGCACCGCTCGATTACGACAGGGAGACCGGCGGGCTGCACTGTCCGGCCTGCGCAAGTGCACACCCCTATATCGATGCGTGTCCCCACTGCGGAAGCCGCATGATCGGTTTCGCAAGGATAGGCGCATCCTTTGTTCACGAGCACATTTCCCGCACCAATCCCGATGTCAACCCGACGCTTATCACGGGTGATTCACTGAAGAAGGAATTATCCCTCCTCCGCAAGAAAAGTTCCCGGGGGGCCCGATGCCTCGTCGGGACCCAGGCCCTTTCGAAACTTTACGACTATCACTTCGACAGGCTTTTTCTTGTTGACTGGGAAGAATTGCGGAAGATGTCCGGGTTCCGGTCCGATGAAAAGACCCATCAGGTGCTGTCCAATCTCATCGATGCCCTTACGCCCGACGTGATAGTCTGCTATTCCAGGAGAAAACAGTTCGTGGACATCGCCACCTACCTCGATACCGCCGGGTTCTACGAGACCGAGCTCCAAAAACGCAAGGAAGCCGATTTTCCCCCTTTTACGAGGATGTTCACAATTGAAGCTCGCGCAAAGACCCGGGCCGCCGCCGACCGCGCCCTGACGAAGGTCAAAGCCGTGATCTCAGACCACAACCTCGACCCTTACGTTTTCGGCACCGTCCCCGCAACCAAAGGCCCCTTCCACGCATGGAAAACCCTCCTGAAAGGCCCGGAAGACCTTCTCAACGACGCCTTCCCCGACCTCTACAACATCCCCGGCATAGAAATAGAACCCGACCCGGCTAATTTTTGACCATAAAAAAGGGAGGCTTGCGCCTCCCCCCTTCTTTCTGAAGAAAAACTACTTCTTTGCAGGAGCTGCGGGTTTGTCCGCTGCGGGTTTGTCCGCTGCGGGTTTGTCCGCTGCTTTCTTCTCTGCTTTCTTCTCTTTGGCTTTCTCTTTCACCGCGCCAGCCTTTGTTACTGACTTTGCGATGTTCTTGCCGTCTTTCTCCACGTAGACAACGACGACCTTGTCGCCAGCTGCTACTTTCTTGCCCATCTTCGCCTTGGCAACGTCGAAGGTCATTTCGGTTTCGCCCTTTACAACGATCGTCTTTGCTGCATCGTCTTTGCTGACGAACTCACCTTCAAACTTCTTCACGCCGGCTTTCTTGGCTTTCTCAACGGCTTTCTCCTTTGCGGGTTTCTCCGTTGCTGCGGCCGGTTTGTCTGTTGCAGGGGCTTTCTTCTCCTCTGCTGCATACACGGTCGTCACGAAGGCCACGCCGATGATGATCGCGAGAACCAACATTAATACTTTCTTCATATTCTTTTCACCTCCTCCCCTTTTATTGGTTACATTGAATTGCATGACTTTGTTATTGCATTCCCCGTGCCAAATACATAACATTCTGATTTTACTCATAAAGATATTTTTCATGCACCGGAGAAAGAACCTTATAATCGGAAATTTCCGACTAAAATGCCATTTAAGCATCGGAAATCTCCGACTCCCCATTTTCGGGTCGGACAATTCCGACAAGCAAGAACGGCTAACGGCTAAAGGTAAGAATAATGATCAGTTATAAAAACAGAACCTTGTATGATACTCCCCGTGGAATATCACAAACAATCCATGA
>CALMFJ010000158.1 GCA_937862865.1 uncultured Pseudomonadota bacterium
CACTGACGCCTGCTTCTCTTATTGAGGTAAACCGCATAATGGAAGAGGAAATGGCCCGGGAAGCCGCCGGGAATGCACCTCCGGATAGGAGCCAAACCGTCGAATTAGAACAGTTCTGCAAGGACGGCTCCACCATCTGGGCTGAAACAACCCTGTCGTTTATCCGGGACAAAGAAGGAAAACCTCTTTCCATTCTTGCGGTATCGCGGAATATCTCAGAGCGAAAGCACGCACAAGAAGCTTTGATAAAAAGCGAGGCGCGGTATAAGAGGATCATCAGCACCGCCAAAGAGGGCATCGCGATGACGGACGAAAACCACCGCATCGTCTTTGTCAACACCAGTATGGTGGAGATGACGGGCTACGGCGAGGAGGAACTCCTCGGCCACAATATGCTGACAATGATCTTCCCGGAAGACGTTCCGGAGCACAGAGAGAAAATGAGGCAAAGACGGGAAGGCGCTACAGACGTCTACGAACGGCGGTTCCGGCGCAAGGACGGCAGGGAACTGTGGACAATCGTCTCGGCCTCGCCGATACTGGATGAGCAGCAACGGTTCCAAGGCTCTTTTGCCATGTTCACCGACATAACGTTGCGCAAAAAGACCGAACGGGACCTCGAGGAGGAGCGCCGCTCCCTTGAGCGCAGGGTCGCGGAAAGGACGGCGGAATTGACACAGGCCAACCTGTTGGCGGAGGACCTATATAATAATGCTCCGTGCGGCTATCATTCCCTCAGTACCGACGGGGTCGTCGTCTACATAAACGATACGGAACTTGGCTGGCTCGGTTACAGCCGTGAAGAAGTGGTCGGAAAGACAAAATTTACCGAATGGCTGACGCCCGAATCTTTAGAACATTTCCAGAAGAATTTTCCGGTGTTCAAGCAACAGGGATTCATCCGGGACCTTGAGTTCAACCTTGTCCGTAAGGATGGGACGATCCTCCCGGTCCTGATCAGCGCGACAGCCGTCCTAGACAAAGAGGGATATTACCTCATGAGCAGGTCGACCGTCATCGATTATACATCCCAGCAAAATGCGGCGAAGGAGCTCAAGGAGGCCAACCTGACCCTCGTCCGCGCGTCCAAAATGAAGGAACAGTTCCTCTCCACAATGAGCCACGAGATCCGTACGCCGCTCAATGCCATCGTCATGCTCAACCACCTGCTGGCAGACAGCGGGCTCACCCTCAAGCAGCAGCAGCTGGTCCGTAAGATGGACCTCTCCTCCCGGAACCTCCTCGGCATTGTCAGCGACATCCTCGACTTCTCAAAGATCGAAGCGGGCCGGATCGACCTCGAGACGATCCCCTTCGATCTGGACGAAGTACTCGACAACCTCTCCAACCTCGCAACGGTCAAGGCACAGGAAAAAGACCTGGAAATGGTCTTCCTGGTCGATGAGTACGTGCCTCATCACCTCGTAGGCGATCCCATTCGGCTGGGACAGGTGCTGCACAACCTGGCAGGGAACGCCGTCAAGTTCACGGAATCCGGCGAGATTGTCATCTCTGTGGCAGCACTGAAATGCGAAGACGGGTCTGTTGAGTTGGAGTTCCGGGTCCAGGATACCGGCATCGGTATGGACCGCAAGGAATTGGAACACGTTTTCCAGCCTTTTACTCAGGCTGACGCATCGACCACCCGCAGATACGGGGGAACAGGACTGGGCCTCGCGATATCGAAGTCCCTCGTCAGTCTGATGGGGGGAACCCTGACGGCCGAGAGCGAGCCCGGTGCGGGAAGCATTTTCCGCTTTACGGCGCTCTTCGGACTGCAGGAAAAGAAGGAGTATGTTGAGCGTACAGCCCCGCAACGAATTCAGGGAATGCGGGTGCTGGTCGCCGATGACAAAGAGTCGCTGCGGAGATTTATCGCAGGGACCCTGAAGCATTTTTCCCTGGAGACAACAACGGTAGAAACAGGAGCTGAGGCGATCGAGGAAGCAGGGCGGGCCCATGACCGGAAACAACCGTACGGGCTGATCCTCCTCGACTACGGAATGCCGAACATGAATGGCATGGAAGCGGCGCGCCGCATCAAGAACATAGCAGCCCTGTCAAGAATACCTATCCTGCTCATGGTTACGAACCCGATAGGGAATGCGGAGATCCAGAAGGCCCTGGAACGGGGGATCGTGTTCCTGCTCACGAAACCGGTCAGCCGATCAACCCTTTTCGATGCGATCATCACGGTCTTCGCCGAACCGGAACGCAAACCAGCCACAATTGAAAAAAAGCCGGCCGGCCGGTTCGACCATGCCCGCATCCTGCTCGTGGAAGACAACGAGATCAACCAGGACATCGTCAGGACCCTCCTTGAAGATGCGGACATGGATGTAAGTACGGCCTCAAACGGGGAGGAAGCCGTGACTGCGTTTATGCATGCCAGGGAGAAACCCTTCGACCTCATCCTGATGGACATCCGGATGCCCCTGATGGACGGTTACCAGGCGACACGGGAGATCCGGAGCCACGATCCGTCATACCGGGCGCCAATCATTGCTATGACAGCTGAAGCCATAGCGGGAACGGCCGAGAAGATCCTGCAGGCAGGAATGAACGACTATATAACGAAACCCATCGACCCGGAGCGGCTCCTGAACCGTATCTCCTACTGGTTGCGCCCGGAGAGGTCCGAGCCGGGCAGAGACCGCCAAACCGTGCCTCCCGCTGCCTCTTCACTCGATGTGCAAGAAGGACTATCAAGAGTACGGGGGGACAGGGCCCTGTACAGGCGGCTTCTGGCCAAATTCAAAAAAGATCACAGCGGCTTCCTGGAGAAGGTCCGGGCCGGGATAGACACGCTGGACTATGATGGTGTTGCGGCTACGCTTCACGGCATGAAGGGGCTTGCCGGCAACATAGGTGCGACAAGGCTCTTCGACCAGGTGACAAAGATGGAAAAAGCCATCCGGTCCAATGAAAGAAGCCCCAACGAGGTCCAGAATATGTTGGAGGGCCTGACTTCCGCATTTCAGGCATTGGTCGGGGACATAAGCGCGTTTGAGGAAACAACGGAACAAGAAAAACCCGTCGAGCTCCCGCAAGAATCTCCGACACGGGAGGTGATGGAAGAGACTCTTGCCACCATGGCAGGATACCTTGAGGAATCGGACGCGAGGGCTGCAGACTACATGTCCGTTTTCAGGAAGGTTTTTCGGGACAGCGTTTATTTCTCCACAGTCCAGGAGATCGAAACGAATGTCAGCCATTACGACTATCAAAAGGCCCTGGCTGTCCTGCACGCCCTGAAGGGCACTATCGAGCATCAAGAGGGCAAATAACACCCCCGGAAGGAGAACAATGAATATCCGGCCTTTGACGAACACCATCCTCGTCGTGGACGACATGCCCGACAATATCGACGTTCTGGTGGGAATCCTGAAGGACAGCTACAATATCAAGGTTGCCACCAATGGCCAGGCGGCGCTGGCGATCGCCGCCTCGAAGTCCTCGCCGGACCTGATCCTTCTTGATGTCGCGATGCCCGGCATGGACGGATACGAGGTCTGCCGCATCCTGAAGGAAGATGTCAAAACACGGAGAATCCCCGTCATCTTCGTTACCGCCAAAAGCGACATCAGTGACGAGTCCATGGGCTTTGCCATCGGCGCCGAGGACTATATAACCAAACCCGTGAGCACCCCCATCGTCCGGGCCCGGGTGGCCACCCACCTTGCCCTGTACGATCAGCGGAAGACCCTGGAAGATGAAGTGAAAAGACGGACCGAGGAGATCGAAGAGACCCGTCTCGAGATCATCCGCCGCCTGGGGCGGGCCGCAGAGTACCGCGACAACGAGACGGGAATGCATGTCATCCGCATGAGCAATTACTGCAGCCTCATAGCACGGGCCCTCGGGATGTCCGCCGAGGAAGAGGAACTGATCCTGAACGCAACCCCGATGCACGACGTCGGGAAGATCGGCATACCCGACAGCGTCCTTTTGAAGCCCGGACGGCTGGATGCAGAGGAGAGGAAAATCATGGAACTCCACTGTTTGTACGGGACAAAGATAATCGGGGAACACACATCCCCGCTCCTCAAGGCGGCGGGTGTGATCGCCTGGGAACACCACGAACGGTGGGACGGCAAAGGATACCCGAGAGGGCTATCGGGAAAAGACATTTACCTGTACGCCCGGATCACTGCCGTCGCCGATGTTTTCGACGCCCTGACCAGCAAACGGCCCTACAAGGAACCGTGGCCTGCGGACAGGGCCGTTAAGCTATTGGAAGAGGAGCGAGGCCACCAATTCGATCCGGCCCTTGTTCCCCTCTTTATAGAGATGCTGCCCGCCGTCTTGGAGATTCGGGAACGTTTCAATGATTGACCTGCCAACGGTCTTGTAAGCAGACACAAAAGACCGACAACAGGAGTATTCCGCTCTTGAGCTTCATCGATGCCGTCTATTGCCCATCATCTTTGCTGCCCAAGCACTTCGTAGACCGTCACCTTTTCCAGGGCTGCGTCGATCTCGAATTCCCCGATCTCTGTCGCTTCGAGCTTGTACTGGGCGGCCTTTCGCGATTTATCGCTGATCAGGATCCCATTCGGGAACGGTTTGACGAGGTTCTGTATCCGGAAGACGGTATTGACGGCATCGCCGATCACCGTGTAGTCCATCTTTTTGTCGAAGCCTATATTCCCTAAGACGGCCTCTCCCGTATGGATGGCTATGCCCATCGTCAACGGCACGCCTATCTCCTTCATGAAATGATCGCTCACCTCCGGCATGGACGACCGCATTTCAAGCGCGGCGGCAATGGCGTTGTCCGCATCGGCTATGCTTGAGACGGGCGCGCCGAATATCGCAAGGAGCCCGTCCCCCAGGTACTTGTCGACGATCCCCTGATGCCTGATAACGATGTCGCCCATAACGCTGAAGAAATAGTTGATCATGGGGACCGTCCTGTGGGGACCTATACTCTTGGCAAGTTTCGAAAATCCCCGGATGTCGATATTAAGAAACGTTAAAGACCTGAACTCATTGACCAGTGGAGCACCAACCGATTCGGCATGGATGATCTTGTCCACCACTTCTCTCGGCACGAATTTCTGGAATATCTGGCGGACACTGCGCTCATGCTCCGTCATGGAAACCGTCTTCTGATAGAGCCGGGCGTTCTCAACGGCAATTATCAGCGATGAAATGATCGATTTCAGGAGCTCTTCGTCGCTCGTGCCGAAATCCCCTATGCGCTTGTTCAGCAATTCTATGACACCGATCACCTTCCCCTGCGAGATCATGGGGACACAGATAGCCGATCGTGTTGTGAATCCCGTCGCGCTATCAATGACAGGAAAGAAATGGGGTGATCCCTGTACGTCGTTCACGATGATCGATTTCCCCTGGGCCGCGGCATACCCTGCTATACCCTGTCCCATTTTCATCGTCTTCTTGCCAAACTTGACGGGATCGACATCAAATGTGACCTTGAAATCGAGTTCGTCGTCACGGACGAGGAGCAGGGAACCCGCTTCCACGTCCATGACAACCCTTATCATATCCATTGCGTACTTGAGCACCTGGTCGATGTCGAATGTCGACGCCGCGAGCGCGTCGCCGATCTGTTTTATCGTATCGAGCTCCTGGCTCCTTTTCACGACAGACGCGGATAACTTTATCCGCTCGACGGCAAATGACACGGCATCCCGCGCAAGCGTCGTAAATTCAGTCGTCCTGTCAAGGTCGCCGGGGCCCGGCGCACACAGGGCCATGACACCCTTTACCTCGCCATTTATCCGGAGCGCACTGAGCGTAGCGGAACGGGAGGACTGATCACAGAGAATACTCCTTTCTGACGTTTCCGTGAGCCCGTCCACGTCCTCGAGGAACAGTGAGGTCCCCTGCTGCATGACCTTGTCGAAGATCGTTCCCCTGTAGTTGAAATTTGTACCCCGCGAGAGATTGGTCGGCCCCTTTGAAACGAGATCGAAGATCGTGAGTTCGTCAAACCTGTTGTCGTCCCGAACGAGAACAACGGCAAGGCCGCAGGACATGACCGACTGCACCTCGTGAAGAACGGCGTACATCAGTTCATTGTCCCTCAGGCTCGAGTTGATCATCTTGAGCATCCCGACGGCCGCCCTGACTATCTCGCTCCCAAGTTCGTTGTCCTTCACAAGCCGTATGTTCTCGTAGGTAAACGCGGCATTACTTAAAAGCGGCGTCAGCACCTCAACATCGTGCTGGGTAAAAACCTCTTCGTTGTTCCTGCGAGAGACGCTCACGACACCTATGATGTCACCGATAGTCTTGAGGGGCATACAGATGAACGATTTCGTTCCGTACGACGAACGGTTGTTCCTTCCAAACCTGCTGTCCTTTTCGATATCTTCGACGAGCAGGGGCGATTTGTTGATAACGGCATACTTGGCTATGGTCGAGCCGAAGTCGATCCTGGTGTCGACCTTGACCGCATCGCCGAGACCGATCTGCGCCTTCATCGTGAACGTCTTGCGGTGAGGACGGTCAAGTATCATCACCGAGCCCACGTCGGCCCTTACCAGCTTCAGGGCCCGCTCAAGGGTGACGTAGAAGAGCTCGTCCGTGTCAAACGTCACGTAACAGAGATCGGAAAGCTCTTTGAGCGTGGATATCTCCGATGACTTTTCGCGAAGCTCGTTGATGGTGTGCCTGAGGTGGTCCCCCATTACGTTGAAGGTTTCAACGATCCTGCCGAGCTCGTCCGATTTTTCCTGCAAGGGAGCGTACGATAATTCGGACAACATTTTTTCCGAAAGCGAGGCCGATATTTTCGCCAACCTCATAAAAACCGCCCGGAGGATAAAGAAACCGATGACCGAAAACACAAGAAAACCGGCAAGGAACACCGGCAGGGTCCTGTCCTGGATGATATCGTACTTCCACGCAAAGAACAAAAACCCGAACGCGGGAAAAAGAAAGAACAGGCCCGTGCTCAACACGAGCCTGTAGTAAAGGTCCCTTTTTCCGAGGAAGACGTTGCCGATCCGCTTCTGGATGCTTCTTCCTGTCAAATTTTTTTCCATACTGCCATGCCGCCTTCGGGCGTGATCTTGCTCGTCCCCAGCCCATCGAAAAACGCCTTTGGTTCCTTCGGTATATCCGTCACGTCACCTATCCACCCAATGGCCGAGCTGTCCGCCGGGGACATGATCCCGGATTTCTGTCCGTGGGCTCTACGGAAGAGAAAAACGATTCACGGAACCTCATGAGATATTGAGAGCGGGCCATAGGAAAACTTCCGATTATGACCGTCCTTCGACAGCACGAGATACCTCCCTTATTCTTATATTTATATTCGAATTCAAAAATGTCAATGATATCGTGAAACCGGACAGTAGTTGGGCATGGACATACTTACCACCCCGGGGTATACCCGGAAGAGAAGGATTCGGGTGGGGTTCGGAACTCAAGAAGGGTAATTCACGACCCGTCTGCTCGAGCAGGCAATCAAGGGCCCTCGATAGCGGCCAGATGGGCCTTCAGTCCGCTCACGAGGGCCTTGATCTCATCTGTCCGGCCCGCCCTGCCGGAGAGCAACGCGTCGATCGTTGAAAGTTCGTCCTGCACATATTCCAGCGCCTGTTTTTTTATCTCCTCGATGGCCTTGTTTATGCGGACTTCCCACTGATAGGCGAGGCGGGAAAGATGAATGTCCGTGACGCGGGGGACCTGCTTCACAAAATGCTTCTCGAAAACGCGGCGGAATATGAACATGGGAAAGAGGAACCACAGGGCATCGAAGTGAAAATCGAAGGTTTTTGTAAACACGATATCGGGATGGGACGGCTCGGAGACCTCTATGATCCAGTTGACGCTGCCCGGCGCGATCCCGAGCACTTTTTCGATGTTCTTGTCGAGAAGGTTCCTGAAGAGCTCGACAGACCGGGATATGCTGCTGTGCGCTTTCCTCAATGTCCCGAAGAAATGCTTATAGTCCGACCTCGATATATGGTCCATCTCTTCCACCATGTTCTCCATGAACCATTCTTCATACTGCCGCGTCATCTTCCAGAGGTTCCCTTTCCACCGGGGCATTGCCGCGGAGAGCCTGGCAGTCAGTTTCTGAATGAGCTTTATTCTGTGCGTAGCGGTGAGATAGGCGGCGATGAGTTCCCTCGTCCTCTGTTCGTTCTCCCTCGCCACAAGGGAAAGCTCTGTCTGCATCAATTCAAAGTTGACCCGCTCGTCAAGAATGATCTTCTTGAGGTCCTCCCGGTCGGTATCGGCCCTTTCCGACGTCTTCAGGGCGATATCGAGATAGCTTATGCATTGCCGTGCAAGCGAACGCACTTTGTGCTGGAGGATCCCTTTGAATTCCGTATCGCGGTTCCGGGAAAGGTCAAGCAACAGCTCATCCAGGAAGGGTTTGTAGACTTCTGTTTCTTTCACTGTCGAGTACCGCAGTACCGGGAAGTCCTTGTTGAATTCGTGCTTCAGCGAATCTCCAAAGAACGCGACGACCTCTTTCTGCTGTTCAGGGGAAAGAAGGTCTGCTTTCGTAAGCAGCAGGACCACCCTCGGGGTAAATTCCATGAGCTCACGGATCAGGTTCAGGTCGTTTTCCGCAAGGGGCCGGTCAGAGCTTATGGCGATGATGGCGGCCCCGACCTCGGGGAGCCATTCTTCGGAGATCTCGGTATTATATTTGAAAATGCTTCCCAATCCCGGGGTATCCACTAAACGAAGGCCGGCGTAAGGCTCAAGGGACGGCAGTTCGATATCCACCACATCGACGTTCTTCTCGTTGGCCTTATTCTTAGCCTCGGAGATATATTCCTCAATTTCCGAAAATCCGATCTCGGACTCTCTTCCATCATAATATGTAACGATCGCCCTCTTCGCAGGCCCGTAGCTCAGGCGCGTGATAACGGTGGTAACCGGGACAACCCCCACAGGGAGGATCGGAACCCCGAGAAGGCTATTGACGAACGAGCTTTTTCCCGCCTTGAATTGACCGAGTATGGCCACGTCGATGAGGGGGTTTTCGGAAAAGAGTTCCTCGCACGCCGCAATCTGGCGGCCGAGTGACACGATATTGAAATCAGTCGATATTTGCTTAATCGCCTGCAATGTCGGGCCAATCGAGGTCTTGACCGGCCCGGAAGCGGCGCTGGCTATCGGATGCTTCACATGCTCCTCCCATAAATTCTCCCCGTGAACGCAACTTCGCAGGAGATCATTGATACAGGTAGGAGTCATTAGCCACGACAGGCGGTTAAACGGCGGACCCCATCGCCATGCAGAGATTATCACATTACGAACATTTAGACAAATTGAACGTGGAACGGCCTGAACGAAAACAGGGCGTCAGGGTAGTTCGTCGCCGATATGTTTTACTCGGAGGTCTTCGGCCCCTTTTCATCTGCCCTCTCATATCGGATCAACTCACCCCGCTCATCGGCAAAGCGGCCGAGCTTCAGCCTTCCCTTTTCAACGACGAAGAAGGTGTCTTCCTGATCAAGTACCTCCCGCGAACTGACCGGCAGTCTTTCGATCAATTCCCTGGTGCGTGACTGGTTGCGCACCTTCGCCTTGATCTCGATGTTCCTCACGATTTCTCCGATTTACCCTGACATTGTAGATTGCCCGGGGATTCGCCGTCAAACGATCTCTGCTCCACCCTTCTGAGCATGACGGCGTGTTCTGACACAAACAATGAGACCCATATATAATGCATATCATTATTGACAAATGATAATGCATCATATATAATTCATATATGATGTTCACTATCGGCAGCGAGATCAGACAGGCGCGCAAGGAGCGCAAGCTCTCCCAGGAGCATGTGGCGAAGGCCCTGGGGATGAGCCGGACCACCATCGGGCAGATCGAGAACGGCACCGTTCAGGACGTCGGGGTGCGGAAGTTGGTCCGTCTGCTCGAATTTCTGGGGTTGGAGCTGCGGGTGAGGCCCTCGGGTGAGCCACCGACGCTTGAAGAGCTCCGTGAGAAGGAGGGCGGCTGATGCCGGATGCGGCTTCCCTTGCAGTCTGGGCCGGTGGTGAACGTGCGGGGCTTCTTGCCCGCGAGTCACCCGGTGAATATGTATTTGCCTATCGCCCTGATACCGGCCCCGGCGCGCAGGTTTCCCTGACCATGCCTGTGCGGCTTAAGACCTGGGCAAGCCGCGAACTGCACCCCATATTCCAGATGAACCTTCCGGAGGGTGCGCTCCTCGAGACCATCCGCCGTGCCATCGCCAAGGTTGTCGGAGAGGACGACCTGTCCATTCTGCGCGTGACGGGCGGCAACCAGGTGGGGAGAAACCGGTTCTCGCTTCCCGGGGATGAATCTCCGCATATCGAAGAGACACCCGAGTCTCTGGAGGAATTACTCACCTATCCGGATACGAGGGAGCTTTTCAATGAACTCGTGGCCAGGCATGCCCTTCGTTCAGGGATATCGGGGGTCCAACCGAAGGTCCTGCTGGATGCGGCGGACCGCGGCGCGCTGTCGTCATCGGGCTACATCGTCAAGTCATGGGGGACCGATTACCCTTTCCTCGCCGCCAACGAGTACTTCTGCATGTCGGCTGCCCGGCGGGCCGGACTGCCGACACCGGATTTCTTTCTCTCCGACAACGGCGGCCTCTTCGTCATGCGCCGGTTCGATATCACCCCCGACGGCGACCCGATCGGTTTCGAGGACATGTGCAGCCTCCAGGCCCTCGGGACTTCCCGAAAATACTCGAGCAGTTGCGAGAGGGTGGCAAAGACCATCGGTGACTTTGTCTCCGGCGACCGGCTCATGGCCGCGAGGGAGCAATTTTTTGCCACGCTCGTCTTGTCGGTGATGCTGCGGAACGGTGATGCCCATTTGAAAAACTTCGGTGTTTTGTATACGGCCCCCCGAAGCACCGTCGAACTGGCACCCGTCTACGACGTGGTCACGACGACGGTCTACATCGCGAAAGACGTTCCCGCCCTCACCATCGCAGGAACAAAAAAATGGTGGCCCCGCAAGGTCCTTGAACGGTTCGCCGTCGCTCACCTCTCGCTGTCCGTGAAAAAGGTGTCCGATACATTTGCAAACACCGCAGAAGCCGTCATGGAGACAAGAAAAACGGTCCCCGGTTACATAGCGGACCATCCGGAATTCCATGAGATTGGCGAACGCATGATCGCCCAATGGGAAGAAGGCGTGAAAGGACTGGTTGAGAGATAATTCTGGGCATATAAGCGTCCCCAGGGGGATTCGAACCCC
>CALMFJ010000159.1 GCA_937862865.1 uncultured Pseudomonadota bacterium
CCCCCCCCCCCCCCCCCCCCCCCCCCCCCCCCCCCCCCCCCCCCCCCCCCCAAACTGCACGGGAGCGAACTTCAACGAGGCCAACTTCAAAGGCGCAAATATTACGAAAGCCAACTTTACGAAAGCGTATTTCGACCAGGCCAGGTGGGTCAACGGTAAAATGTGCGCCGTCGGGTCACTGGGCCAGTGCAAATAGGGTGATACCGCCCTTGAGAAGGGCTTTATCGATACACATCTTAAATCAGGAGGGTTGTAATGAAAAGGTGTTTGGTGGTTTCGGGAATCATTTTCCTATTCACGATCGGAATGTTTGCGTACGCGTCGGCTATGGACCTGACAGCAGACATGATAACAAAAGAAGGCAAGATAACGAGCAAGGGAAAGATCTACGTTAATGGCAACAAGATACGTGCGGAAAAGGGCAATACACCCATCTACAACATCGTCAGGGGTGATAAGGGCATTTTCTGGCAGATAAATGCTGCGGAAAACACGTACGTTCAGGGAAAGGTAACGCCGTCCCTCAACCTGTGGACAACCGAAAAAACACCGGGCGAGGTCAGCAGGAAGGAGCTGGGGTCCGAGAAGATCGATGGCTATGCGGTGAAGAAATACCAGGTTTCGGTAAAACAGGGAAACAGCACGAATACATACTATCAGTGGGTTGCGACCGACATTCGCTTTCCGGTCAAGGTTGCAAACATGAACGGAAAATGGAGTGTAGAGTATAAGAATATAAAGAAGGGCGCGCCGGCTGATTCGGTATTTAACCTGCCGCAGGGCGCAGCCCTTGATACAATGTCGGCTCCCGACGTTTTAACGGGTGGCGGCCATTAAAAACCTTAAGGCGTGAGTCGTAAGGCCTAAGAAGTTTAACAACCAGATATCCAATAAAAGCCGGGGTCTCTCCCGGCTTTTATTGTTCCGGCACAGCAGACAACCTGTTTTCTATTATGCTCCGACACCTTAGGGCTGACGACCTAAGCCTTGCGTTCCTGAGGCTTCAGGTACGGCCCGAGCCCCTCTGCGCTGCGGATGTGAATATCCTGCTGGGGGTACGCGATCTCAACGTTGTTTTCCTTGAATACCCTTTCCACTTCGAAACGGATCGCTGAGGCTATCTTGTCCCTCATCTGAACGGGGCGCCGTATCCAGTACCGCAGCCGAAAGGCAAGCGCGTTGTCCCCGAAATCCCAGAAAAGAACGTAGGGCGGGGGGTCTTCCAGAACACCGGGGTTCTGACCGGCACACCGGATCAGGAGCTCCTTTACCAGGTCCGTGTTCGAACCGTATGCCACTGCCACGGCGACCTCGGCCCGGCCTCTGGGGTCCCGGTACGTCCAGTTGACGATATTCTTGTTTATCAGGTCGGAGTTCGGGATGAATATCGTGGAATCGTCGTTCGTCTGCATAATGGTATTGCGGATGTTTACCCTGATCACCGTGCCCCTGATATTTTCAAGCTGTATCTCGTCGCCCGGATGGATCGACCTTCCGAAAAGCAGGATGAGCCCGCTGAAGAAGTTCTTGATGAGCTCCTGCAGGCCGAACCCGGCGCCGATCGACAATCCGCCGGCGACGATCGCGAGATGCGTCACGCTGACCCCGACAAGCTTCAGCGAAAGCAGTATCGACAGTGACCAAAAAACGTACGTCGCGATGGCATGAAGAGATTTGATAACCCCTTCCTCAAGAAGCCCTCCCCTGCCGAGCCGTGTTGCAATAAGCGTTATCATAGTATTGACCATGATGACCACGGACCTCGTAATGACCAGGATGGCCGCGACCACGATCAGCATCGGGATACTCAGGGAGAGATACCCTACATTCAAGTGCCAGCGAATTATGTCGTTCAGAAGCGGAGTGCCGCCGGCGTATAAGATTATCCATATGACCGTGATCGAAAAAAGGCCAAGGAAACTCATGGGAAAAAGAACGCCTATGGCAAGACGGCGGGCCGTTGTCATGCTCTCTCTGCCGGCCTCCATCGTTCTCTTCATCCACCCGGCGAGGCCCGGCCACAGCTCGACATTGACCGCGACTGCAAACCAGGCGGTGGCGGTGAGTATCGCAACGCCGCACCACCCAAAGAGAGCGAGGACAATAAATGCGAGCGAGAGCCAGAAGTTTATCAGGAACAGTCTTTTGTCGAGATCATTCTGGTCTGCCTTCTTCATAAAGAAAGAATAGATACCGACGATCATGAAGATGAGCGACATGGGAAGCGAATAAATGATGGTGGGCGTGTGGACGACCTCGGCCAGCGTGCCTGCCGCGAACATGCACCACGCAGGCCAGAGCGGGTTGTGCCGGAACACCGGGCCGTCATCGAAGATCCTCCGGAGGTTCCAACCGAGGCTGACCAGGCCCGCCGCAAGTATTATCTCGGCTATGAAGCTGGTCGTTGCAAGGATCCCTGTGCCTGTCGTCGTTCCGAGCACCATGAGCGGCGCTCCAAACGCCGTATAGACCCCGAACGTCAGGAACCGGCCCGCCGGTATCGAGCGGTATTTCCGCCGGACATGGACAAAAATGATAAGGATGAGGACGATAATCCCCGCCGCGAACAGGAATGTCCTGCCTGATGCCCTCCCGATAACGGCGCGGTTCTGGGTATAGGGGATCAACCAGTAGTCCCAGAAACCGCACAGGCTTACCCCGACTTCACGCAGGGCCTTCCATGTGTCCGCTGCGAAAAAGGTAGATGTGGGCGGAAAAAGATAATATTTCTTCCAGGCCGCGCGGAGGTCGTTCTCCACCAGTTTCTTCCTCGACTCCAGCCTGATGCTGAACTCCTCGACCGCATTCGGGATGATATCGACGATGCCCGCGGCGGCGCTCAAGAGGGCGATCGTTCTTTTGATATCCGCGGCGTGTCCGGCGGCCGCCTTACGTGCTTCCTGCAGTGATTCTTCCCTTGCAAGGCTTTCATACTCAGCCTGATGGCCTGCCAGCGTCTTCTTGAGGTCCGCGATCGCTCTGTACTCTTCGTTTATCGGGGCAACCATGGTCGCCGCCTGCTCCTCCAGAATAGTCATCTGGCGCAGGATATCGCGCATTTCTATCGGGTTCGCCTCCAGCATGTTGTAGGTGATGGACAATCTCATCAATTCCTGGTTGAGCTGCTGCGTTCTCTCGTGTATCCTGCCTATCCGTTCGGGCTGGTCGGCTATATATTTCTTCACGTTCATCTCAAGGGACGTGAGCGCGACCTTTTCCCTTTTGATCATTTGCTCCCAGGATGACCCATCCGACCGGGCCGGCTGCGCAAATGCGCCGGCAGGCAAGCCCAGCGTGAGAAAAATGGCAACTATTATGTACAGGATAGAGTTTCGGTATGGAGCAGGACAATAACTGTAATTCATGTATGCGCCGGTAATTAACAATTACACGCCGCGCTCATTTTTTGCAAGGCTAAAACGGCGGTCCGCTAAAATTGGAACGGGTGCCCTATCATCATCTGGACTCCCCAGTTCTCGTTCGAGACCGCGGTATCGATGCGGACGGTCAGTCCCTTGGCCATGGCGCGGATGCCAAAACCCACGTCCCACTGCATCTTCGTATGGAGCTCACTTATCGACCAGCGCGGTGCCACCCGCCCGACCTCGACAAAAGGGACCCACTGCCACCATACGACGTCGAGGTTCTTCTGTATCCATTCGTTCTTTGCAAACGGGTTCCATTCCGGGATTACCCTGTATTCCAGCGCGTAATACATCGCGGCCTGGTCGTTGAAGCGGGATGTCGGGTACGCCCGCATCCGCCAGAGCCCGCCGAGCATTGCCCCGGCATAGGGGGGCGGCCGGTGGTACACGACATCGCCGTTGTACCGCGTGCTGTAATCGTTCCAGGACAAAACATTCGCCGTCCACACATCGAATGCGATCACCCGCTGCCGGAAATACTTCGACGCCCCGAGGGAAAAGTATTTGCTCCATTCCGCATCCACGACATCATACTGTGTCGTGCTGTCGAAAAGCCCCCAGTCCTTTGTATAGCGCAGCTTGAATGTGCTCCCCCCGGACGGGTTCTTCGGAAAATCGGTATTTTCACGGAACAGGGAGAACTCGACCCCGTTCGTCTGCTTGTAGTTGCGTTTGTAGTCCGACCGCACGGACTGGCTTCGCCAGAAAGGCTTCGCTTCGAGAAATGTCTTGCCGCTGGTAAAAGGGTTCCACGATGTCGCGCCGACCCGTCCTTCGGTCAAAAGGCCCCTGTCCAGGGTGACCTTGCTTATGATGTCGTCTTTTCCCGAACCGACCGGCAGGAGGAACCTGAACTTTGCCCGCGCAAAATTGTCCGTTCCAGGCCCATCGATATAGTTGTTGTAGGACGAGTCGTTGCTTCCCGACCTCTCGTTGGCGTATCCCGGCTTGCCGTCCGTATAGCTCTGCAATTCACCGAACGTACTCAGGGCAAATTCCGAATCGATGAAGAGGCGCGGCAGGAACGGGACCTGGTAGTCCCTTTCCACGATATACAGGGACAGGGCATCGTTGGTCCCTGCTATCGCGGTCGCCAGAACGCTGAACTGTTTCTGGTGGACACCGGTAAAGCCGGCGACATACCCGACGGCGGCGCCAAAAGATTGATTATAGAAAGCATAGGGGACATGGAATATTTTCGGTTCAGCCTCCCTGCCTTTTTCAGCCACAATGACCTGGGAATAAAGCGGGGATGTCCCCACGGCCGCGGCGAAGAAGAAGATAAGAACAGCGAACAAAATGAACCGTCCGGAGGCGGCCATCGTTCGTGCCCCGTCCGGGCATAGTTTGTTTCCGGCACTATTCTGTTCCATCGCTGCTTCTCCTTAAGGCCGCAGATTGAAAAACTTCCGCCGGGACGTAAGATGCCGGGCCGCCCCTCCCGGACATCATGAAAGCGGATGGCATCATTTTCGATGAATTCCGCGTAATTTGCAAGACATATCCACTAAGGACGGCTGATATTATTCCAGGTGAAAATTTGGATCGTTGATCGCCTTCAGGATCACGTCGATCCTTTCCTGTGACGGCGGATGGGTCGAGAGAATCGCCAGGGTGCTGCCCGAGTTCGTCAGGGCAAGGAGCATCCTCTGAAGGTCGACCATGGCCCGCGGATCGTATCCCGCAATGCGCATTATCCGGACCCCCTCGATATCCGCCTGCAGTTCATTGACCCGCGAGTTCTTGAGGAGAAGAAGGCCGGCGCTTATCTCGGACGCCTTGAGGATAATGCTCGAGGAAAGGCCCCCGTCACCGCCGAGCAGCGCTCCCATGATCTGGAGCCCGAACTGGGCCAGCATCTGCCGTTGCAGGGCCTTCAGGGAATGTTTCTCGACGACATGGCCGATCTCGTGCCCCAGTACCGCGGCTATCTCGTGATCGTTCTTCAGCCTCTTCAACAAACCTGTCGTGATGTAGATAAACCCTCCCGGTGCCGCAAACGCGTTGACCATTTCGTCGTCGAGGACCGTGAATGTGTAATTTATTTTTCTCCCCGAATGGACAGCGAGCCTCTGGCCGATCGCGTTGATGCGCTGACTGAGATTCGCATCGCCGGATACCTTGAACTTCTGCCGGATCTGCCGGTCGGTATTCTGTCCGATCTCTATCTCGCTGCGCTCGTCGATAAGGACCGGGTCATATTCGGTGCTCGTCAGCGGATTTGCAGCATAGGTCACGGGGATCGCCGTGACGCTCACACAGACGGCCACGAACAGGACAAAGACCTTCACGATGATCGTCGCATTATACGCGGGGCAATGCATAGGCTCCCTCCCGGTTACAGACATACATAATAAAGAAATAACATACGATTGTCGTGCCTGCAACCTTCCCTTCGGGGCACAATGGTCTTGACTTTACGGATACCCTGTGCCAAAAATGCGGGAGGGGTGCCACGGTGGGGCTTATCTTCAGCATTCTGGCAGGCGGTATCACGGCGGTGTTGACATAGTTCTTCGGTTCTCCCGCATGGGTCGTCATCTTCCTCGGGGTCCTGTGGCTCGCCGCCCTTGTGATCTCCTTCGGCACCGGGCATCACGGCTTCGGCGGAGGCGGGAACACCGACCTCATGATCGTCATCGCGGCGCTCGGCATTACCGCGGCACTGATCGTGCCCAAATACATTCAGCAGACCCCGTGCAACCGGATGAAGGCAACCCTCCAGAGCTTCGACCGGTACCAGAAGGAATACCGTTCCCGCAATCCCCTGTACGCGTCACAGCTCGACATAAGCGATTTCAAGCATGACCCCGACGTCGAGGTGATCGTCATCTATGCAGGCCCGGAATTCTTCGTGGCCCGGACCTCGTCCCCCGGCTGCAAGAACAAGGACGGGACGCCCCGGGTCATGACATGGGATTCGATGAGAGGCGGATTACAGAACTAAGTCCGACGTGTCGGACGTAATTCGTTTCAATTTGCAGGGAAAAACTTATCCTGCTATTCTTGTGCCGGCCGGAAATAACCACATGTTGTCATTCCGGCGCTTGACGCCGGAATCCAAGGTTTGCCTTTGATGACGGGGATTGGGAATAGGGGCGTACTCTTTTACGCCGTAATCCTGTCGGTTTCGTGATTTGTGTGCATGCGTTTTACGGTCGTGTTATCATTCGGGGCATGGGGCGAAGTAAGATTGCATTCTTTCGGGGCCTTGTTGGTCTTGTGTGCCTCGTTATGGTTCCGTCTACCCTCTTTGCACAGGTGCCGTCCAGTCCGCGGTCCGTGAAGGTTATAAACGAGGTGAGGCCGGGGCTTGAGTCTCAGTTGAAGGAAAAAGGCCTGGCGTATGGGGCACCCGTTTTTATAAGGATCTTTAAGGAACCGAAAGAGCTCGAGGTCTGGGTGAAGAAGGGGAGGTCGTTTCACCTTTTCAAGACATACCCGATCTGCACATACGGGCTCGGGGGCCTCGGCCCTAAAACGAAGGAGGGCGACCGGAAAGCGCCCGAAGGGTTCTACGGCGTGACGCCCGACCGGATGAACCCTTCGAGCAACTATCACCTCGCACTCAACGTGGGGTACCCGAACAGCTACGACAGGGCGTTGAGCCGCACGGGAAACGCCATCATGATCCACGGGAATTGTGTATCCATAGGCTGCTTTGCCATGACCGACCCCGCCATCGAGGAAATATACGCCCTTGCGGATGCCGCGTTCCGGGGTGGCCAGGGCGCGATCATGGTCCACATTTTCCCGTTCCGCATGACGGGCGAAAAGCTTAAGAAGAACGCAAAGAGCGGGTGGAAAGAATTCTGGGGCGATCTCAAGGAAGGCTACGATCTTTTCGAGAAGAGGCGCGTCCCGCCTGAGGTGTCAGTCGAGAACAAGCGGTATGTTTTCCGCTGACCTCCTTTAAGCCGGGACGCCATGTTTCTTTCTCACGGCTTTTCTCCGCAATGGTGCTTTATGACCCTTCCCTCAACCATGAATATGACATCCTCGCAGATATTCGTCGAAAGGTCTGCTATCCTTTCCAGGTTATTGGCTATCCTGATGAGGTGCAATGAGCGCTCGATCGTGGTGGCGTCCGACGTCATGAACGTGACCAGTTCCCTGAAGATCTGGTCGTGGAGCGCATCGATAAGATGGTCCCGCTCGCATACCTCCTGGGCCAGGCGTGCATCTTCGTCGATGAAGGACGTGATGGCATCGTTCAAGCTCGTGATGGTCTCTGTCGCCATGCGCGGAATGTCCACGAGCGGCTTTACCGGGGCGTGGGATACGAGGAACAGGCCGCTGTCGGCGATATTGGCCACATGGTCCCCCATCCGCTCGAGATCGCTGTTCATTTTGAACACCATGAGGACGATCCTCAGGGCCCGCGCCCTCGGCTCGTACTGGGCGATCGTCGTCGTGCAGAGCTCGTCCAGCTTGATCTCCCGGTCGTTCGTGGCCGGCTCCAGCACGTCTATGATCTCCCTCAGTGGCGCCTGTTCCCTTGCCCAAAGCCCCGCGATGCTCTTCATGATCATATCCTCGATCAGCGCGCCGTATTCGACGATCTCTTTCTTGAGCTCTTTTATCCGGTCCTGCAGCATTCGTCCTCCTAGCCAAACTTGCCTGTCAGGTATTCCTCCGTGCGCTTGTCCTTCGGCACGGTGAACATTTTCTCGGTCGGCCCGAACTCGACAAGCTCGCCAAGGTAGATGAAGGCGGTCACATCAGAGACCCGGGCGGCCTGCGCGATGTTGTGGGTGACGAGCAGCATGGTGACGGTCTTTTTGAGCTCGACAAAGAGGTCCTCGATCTGGGCCGTCGATTTGGGGTCAAGGGCTGACGTGGGCTCGTCGAACAGGATTATCTCCGGGTTCATCGCGAGCGCCCGCGCAATGCAGAGCCGCTGCTGCTGGCCCCCGGAAAGGAACGTCCCCTTGCGGTGGAGATTGTCCTTGACCTCGCCCCAGAGCGCCGCATTCTTGAGCGATCTCTCGACGATCCCGTCCATCTCCGACTTTGGAAGTTTAATGCCGTTCAGCTTATATCCCGCCACGACGTTCTCATAGATGCTCATTGTCGGGAAGGGATTCGGTTTCTGGAATACCATGCCGATCTTCCGCCTGAGGATGATCGGCTGCATATCATAGATGTCCTCGTTCATGAGGAGCATTTCCCCCGACACGGCGGCGCCGGGAATGAGCTCGTGCATCCTGTTCACGCACCGTATCAGGGTCGTCTTGCCGCAGCCCGAAGGGCCCATCAGTGCCGCGACAATATTTCTTTCGATCGTCAGGTTGATGTCGTGCAGAATTTGATGGTCGCCAAAGCTCGCGCTGAAATCCTTGACGGTCAGTACTGTATTTTCCATTTTGCAGAGATACCTCGCGCAACCAGATTTAAAGAAAGCGTCAGGACAACCAGGATGAATGAAGCGCCCCAGGCAAACGAATGCCACTCGGGGTACGGGCTCATTGCGTAATAAAATATCCGGTACGGCAGCGAATCTATCGGCTTGAAGATATTGACGTTCATGAACTGGTTGCCGAATGCCGTGAAGAGGAGCGGCGCCGTCTCGCCCGTGATCCTGGCCACGCTGAGCAGGATCCCGGTCAGTATGCCGCTCATGCCGGACGGGAGTACGACCTTGAGCATGGTCCTGTAATAGGGCACGCCGAGCGCCAGGGAGGCCTCCTTCAAGTGGTACGGGACGAGCTTCAAGGTCTCTTCCGTCGTCTTGACAATGACAGGGAGCATCATGACGGCAAGGGCGATACCCCCCGAAAAGGCCGAGAAGGTTTTGAGCGGACCGACAATCCACAGGTACGCGATGATCCCTATGACGATCGACGGGGTCCCCTGGAGGACGACGACGCTCAGCCGTATCGCATTGCCGAGCTTTCCGGCCTGATGCTCGGCAAGGTAAACGCCGGCCGCTATGCCGCAGGGTATCGACAGGGCGCCCGACAGGACGATGAGCACGAGCGTCCCCACGATTGCGTTGAAGACGCCGCCGCCCGTCTCTCCCGTCGGCCGCGGCAGGCTTGTCAGGAATTCCCAGTTGATGACCGCGATCCCGTTCCTTGTTATGTAGTAGAGGATCAGGAAAAGGGGCAGCAGCGAAACGAAGGCGAAAAGGCAGACAATGCCCTTAAAGATCGTGTCCTTTGCAAGGCGCGCCCGGACGTTGTCATGCATCAGGTGACCTCGCGCGATGATTCGACGGTAAGCTTCTGGATTACCCATGTCCCGGCAATGTTGACGAGCATCGTGACGAAGAACAGAACGAGCGCCAGGTATATCAGCGATGCCGACGTCACCCCTGTCGCCTCGGCAAACTCGTTCGCTATGACGCTTGCCATCGTGTTGGCGGGGCTGAATATGCTTGTCGGGAGGAAATTGCTGTTGCCGATGAGCATCGTGACCGCCATCGTCTCCCCTATGGCCCGCCCCAGCGAAAGAAGGATCCCCGCAATTATCCCCGAGCGCGCATAGGGAACGACGATATTCCTGACGACCTCGAAACGCGTCGCCCCGAGTGAGTAGGCGGCTTCCTTGAGATCACCCGGAACGAACGTGATGACCTCCCTGCCGATCGACGCCGCAAAAGGGATGATCATGATCGCGAGAATGAGCGATGATGTCAGGATCCCCACGCCCTGCGGCGCGACACCGAGTTTCATCTCAATATACCGTACGGCCGGCATAAGGAGGAAAAGCCCCCACAGCCCGTATATGACGGACGGGATGCCCGCCAGGACCTCGACGGCGCTCCTCAGGAAGCCCGAAACGGCGCCCTCCCTGTAATACTCCCCGAGAAAAAGCGCTATGGCCAGGGAGAACGGCACGGATATGAGAAGCGCCAGGAATGACGTTACGAGCGTACCGACCAGGAAGGGAAGCGCTCCGAACGTCTCTGCTGCCGCGTTCCATGTCTTTCCAATAAAGAAACCGGCGCCGAATTCACGAATCGCAGGCAGGGAATTGAAAAAAAGCGTCACCATGATCCCGATAAGGAGAAGCACGATAAAACCGCCGCTTATTGCGAGGACGACGGTGAACGTTCTTTCGGAGCGGTCTATATTTGGTGTCGATCGTGTCATATGTCGTGAATAATGAAGGGGGACCGGAAAAGCTTTCCGTTCCCCCGCAACCTGGTGCGTTCTATTTCAACAACGGCGCGCCGTTGTAGGTCATGGAACGGATAAGCTTCACGGATTTTTCCGCGGCTTCCTTTGACAGAGGGGCGTACTGGAGCGGTTCTACATATCTCTGGCCGTTTCCCACCATCCACATAAGGAGCTTCGCCAGGGCTTCCGCACGTTCCCTGGTCTTGACGCCGTAATTCTGTTCCTTGTAGAAGATGAGCCAGGTAAAACTGCTGATCGGGTACCCGGCGGCGGCATCCGTGTTCGTAAGGGACTTGTTCGTGTCGTCGGGTAATGGGATATTCGCCGCGGCCGTCACGGATTTAAGACTGGGCTCGATAAACTTGCCGGCCTTGTTCTTGACATTGCCGTACGGCATCTTGTTCTGGACCGCATAAAGGAGCTCGACGTAACCGATCGCTCCCGGGGTCTGCTTCACGTACCCCGCCACCCCCGGGTTGCCTTTCTGGCCGATGGACCCGGCAGGCCAATTGACCGATTTCCCGAGGCCGATCTTTTGCTTCCATGCGTCATTCGTTTTTGCCAGGTACTCAGTGAAGATGAACGTGGTGCCGCTCGAGTCTGCCCTGTGGACAGGGCTTATTGCGAGGTTGGGAAGAGCGGTCTTCGGATTTGCCGCGGCGATCTTCGGGTCGTTCCATTTCGTTATGGTCCCGAGAAAGATCTCTGCAATGGTGTCCGAAGTAAAGTTGAGTTTCGGATTACCGGGAAGGTTGTACGCCAAAACCACCGCGCCGAGGCATGTCGGGACATGCAGAACGGGTGCGCCGGCTGACTTAAGCTCTTTTTCCGTCATGAAGGCATCCGTGCCGCCAAAATCCACCGTCTTCTTGATAAGCTGGTTGATGCCGCCCCCGGAGCCAATGCCCTGGTAATTGATCTTCACCTTGTACTGCTGGTAGTAAGCGTCAAACATCTTGGAATACAGGGGCTGGGGGAAAGTGGCGCCCGCTCCGAGCAGTTCCATGTCCGCAGCCGGTGCGTGCCCGGCAATACCAAGGACGGCGACCAGAGCGATCACCGTAAAAGACACGGTCCGTAGAAAAGAGTTGATCATAAAATCCTCCTCGTAAAAAAATCTGCAGCTAACATAATGTATGCGCCGACTGTTAGTTTTGAAGAATATTTGTGTTAAGAAACGGTTAATATTACGACGTGTCAGGGCTTTACGGCGGGGAGGGAGACGATAAATGCGGAGCCCTTGCCTGCAGCGCTTTCGACGCGGACTGTGCCGTTATGGAGAAGGACGATGTGTTTCACGATCGACAGGCCGAGGCCTGTGCCGCCCATTTTTTTGGACCTTGATTTGTCCACCACGTAAAATCTTTCGAAAATACGCGGTATATGCTCCTGGGGAATGCCCGTGCCGGTGTCGCTGACCTTCGCGATCACCTCGTCGCCCGACAGGGCCACGGTGATCGCGATACCTCCGGCATCCGTGTATTTCATGGCATTGTCGAGGAGGTTGATGAAGACCTGTTCGAGTTTGAAGGGATCGCCGAGCACCGGGGGAAGGTCCTCGGGGGCCTCCATTTTCAGCGAAAAACCCTTTGACCGCGCCTGGTCCTCGAACAGCTTGAGCACCCTTTCGATGAGGAAGGGCAATGCCACCGGCTCAAGGCTAAGGGCAAATTCCCTTTCTTCAAGCTTCGACAATGTCAGGAGGTCCCCGACAATATTGATCAGGCGCTCGGTGTTGCGCCTGATGATGGTCAGGTAATGCCTGTTCTCCTCCGAAAGCGATCCTTCGTCTATCGTGTCCGCATAGCCTTTTATAGATGTAAGCGGGGTCCGCAGCTCATGAGAAACATTCAGGACAAAATCGCTTTTTATCTTCTCGAGCCGCTTTATCTCCGATATATCGTGGAAGACGACCACTATCCCGCCATCCGTCTTCAGGAAAGAGGCGCTGCAGAGAAAAACCATCTCGTTCACGGTGATCTCGTGACTGAGGTTCTTCCGTTCGTCGCGCACCTTCTTTATCAGGTCATTGATCCCGGGCTCGCGGATCTCTTCCCAGTAGAATTTTCCTGTTTCGACCGGACGGCCGGCGATCCTTTCCAGGCTCTTGTTTACCATGACCACCCGTTCATCCCTGTCAAGGACGAGGAGCCCTTCCTGCAGAGACGTTATGATACCGTTCAACTCCTCTTTCTGCCGGGTCAGTTCCCCGAAAAGCCCCTGCATCTCATCGGTCATCGCGTTGAAACTGTCCGCGACCTGCTTGAGTTCGTCCCCGCCTTTGAGCAGCACCCGCGCGCTGAAGTCGTGGCCGGCCACGCGCCGTATAGCATCCGTCAACTCGCCCACGGGGCGGGATATCGTCCGGGCGAACAAAAATGCCGCGACAAGGGCGATCGCGAGGACAATGGCCGAGGTCAGGGCTATCTTCCTGTTGAGCCTTCCTGAGACTAGCTTGATATCCTTAAGGAATTTGCTTACCCTGATGACCTGCCGGACCTCTGCGCCTTCGTAGACGGGCACGCCGACGTACAGCATGTCCTGCCCGAGGGTATCGCTTGTGCGCAGGTAGACCCCGGTCCGGCCTTCGAAGGCCTGCGCTATCTCCGTTCTCGTGCGGTGGTTATCCATCTTCCTCGGGTCTTCCCGGGAGTCCGCGATGACACGGCCCTCCCGGTCCACCACGGTTATCCGCGTGTTTATCTTCACTCCCAACGCCTTGACGGCCTCGTCGACGGTTTTGTCCGGCGCGGTCCCCTTCAGCGTACTGCGGATGACCGCCGCAATCTCTTTTAACTCCTGCTCTGTGCGCTCCAGCTGGTAATGCCGTATGAGATAGGAGGAAAAGAGGACGATGAGGCCCGAAAGGGCAACGATCAGCAGGAAATAGCTGCCGAATATCTTAAGGAATATCGACCGTTTCATCGTCTATCCTGTAACCGGCACCGCGGACGTTCTTGATAATATGCGATGCCTGCCCGAGTTTTTCGCGCAAATGCCTGATGTGAACATCCACCGTCCGGTCGATCACGAACTTTTCGTCGCCCCAGAGATGACTCAGTATCTGGTCACGCGTCTGGATGCGCCCCTGCCTCATAGCCAGCAAATGCAGGATGTTGAATTCCGAAGGGGTAAGGTCGACCGCTTTTTCTTTCACCCGGACCTCGCGCCTGTCGACATCTATGACGACATCGCCGACCACTATCCTCCGGGCGTCGGCATCGGCCCGGCCGTGCCGTCGCAGCACCGCGCGGACCCGGGCGACCAGCTCCCGCGGCGAAAAAGGCTTTGTGACATAATCGTCCGCCCCCAGCTCAAGGCCGATCACCTTGTCGATCTCCTCTGTTTTCGCCGTCAGCATAATGATAGGAAGCGATGCAAACCGTTCGTGCCCCCGCAGATACCTGCATACCTGCAGGCCGTCGACGTCAGGGAGCATAAGGTCAAGTATGATGAGGTCAGGGACCTCCTTCGCCAGGAACTGATAGAAGGGTTCCGCTTCCGGGAATTCGCGGACGTTGTAGTGCGCTCTCTTAAGGTGTATCGACACCAGTTCGAGGATATCCGGCTCATCATCGATAACGGCTATGAGTTCCTTCGGCATAGGTTAATATTACCTCATGAGCATATTCCCTGTAAAACCGGCAGGCAACCTGCCCGGCCTTTCCAATGTCACCGCTCATTGTAAAACGCGATTGTTAATTTTTGATTAATTTGTGCAGAAGCCCGTCATCCTCAGGCGCTTGCGTTCGAAAACAGTTCTGCATGACACATTTTTATCTTGCAATTCCCGACTGTTATACAGCACAATATTGTCGCAGTGTAATGAAAATAACACAGGTTGCCACAGACGATCAGGGCTTTCACAGGAGTTGCACTCCCCGTTTTTAACATTCTGAAAGGTAAAAGTTCCTCACCGTGGCGAATGGTCTGAACCGATGATTGACGCACATATCCGTGATGTTCTCAAAGAAAACGGGAATGCTATCGCCCGGGAATGGCTGAGCAGGCTGGAGCGGGAAGCGGGTGAAACGTTCTTCGGCCTGTCTGCAGACGCTGTCCGGCAGATAGTGGACGATTGTTTCACATACATTATCGATGACGACGTATCGGGGATCGATGCCCGCATCCGCGAAGTGGCGAAGACGGATTTCCGGTCGCAGTGTCCCGCCTCCGACTTCTACAAGAGGTTCGAGATGCTCCGTTCGATCGTCATGCCGCTTCTCGTCACCGGCCTCGGGCATGAAATAGCCGTCGAGGCCATCGACCGGCTGAATGCTGCCTTAAGCCACATCTTCCAGGCATACAGCGATTACCGCCAGATTCTCCACGAGACCGACATTTCGGTGTACGCCAGAAGGCTGGAGCATGATGCGGCGGAAAGGGAAGAGCAGCTCCGCGAATCCGAGAGCAAATTCCGTGACCTCGCAGAGAAGGCGACGGTCGGGATCTACCTGATACAGGACGACGTGTTCCCGTACGTCAACACGAGGTTCGCCCGGATCGCCGGTTACACCGTGGAACAGATGGCCGGCAGGATCGGGCCGCGGGATATCGTGTTCCCCGAGGACTGGCCGCTCGTCGACGAGAACATGCGCCGCCGGCTGTCGGGCGAGATCGACTGTACGTACGCCGAGTTCCGGCTTGTCGCAAAGAACGGGCAGGTAAGGAACGTCGAGGTGTACAGCGCGCAGACGACCTATCAAGGAAGGGGCGCCATCATAGGCACCCTCATCGACGTCAGCGAGCGCAGGGCGTTCCGCGACGCCCTCGAAAGGTCCGAAAAGAAATACCGGGGGCTGTTCGAAAAGCTGCCGGACGGGTTCACCCTCGTCGGCATGGACAAGAAATTCATCGATATCAACCCCGCGTTTTGCGCAATGTCGGGGTACACCCGGGAAGAGCTGCTCAGCCTCAAATACCCGGATATCACCCCGAAGAAGTGGCATGCCCGCCAGGACAAGGTGATAGAGAGCCAGGTGCTCAGCCGGGGTTACTCCGACGTGTTCGAGAAGGAGTACATCAAGAAGGACGGAACGGTATTCCCCATCGAGGTACGGGCCCATCTCGACCGGGACGAGAAGGGCAACCCCCTGCAGATGTGGGGGTTCGTCCGCGACATCTCGCAGCGCAAAGAAGCGGAAAAGGCGCTCAAATGGGAGGAATTGAAATACAAGATCCTCTTCGAATCGTCGAATGACGCTATCCTGCTCATGAAAGACGATTCCTGCATCGACTGCAACACGAAAGCCTGGGAAATGTTCGGCCGCACGAAGAAACAGATGATCGGCCAAAAACCTTTCATGTTCTCACCCCGGGCGCAAAACGACGGGTCCGGCTCGAACGAGGCCGCCGCAGAGAAGATAAAGGCGGCCTTGAGCGGCAGTCTCCAGTTTTTCGAATGGCGCTATTACCGTTCGGAGGGCACCTTTTTCGATGCGGAGGTGAGCCTCAACTGCATCGATTTCGGCGGTGAACACCTGCTTCAGTGCATCATCCGCGACATCACCGTCCGCAAGCAGTTCGAAGAGGAGGCGCGAAAAAAATCGAAAGACCTGGAAGATGTCAACGCGGCGCTGAGGGTTTTGCTCAAGCAAAGAGAGAAGGACAGGGAGGAGCTGGAAGAGCTTGTCCTGCAAAACGTGCGCGAGCTCATCCTGCCGTATGTGGACAAGCTCAAAAGGCACAAGCTCGACCCGCAGCAGCGGTCGTACCTCAACGTTCTCGAAACGAATCTGAGAAATATCATTTCGCCTTTCGCCCGGAAGATGACATCGATCGACGTCTACTTCACCCCCACCGAGCTCAGGGTCGCCCATCTCATACGGGAGGGGAAGACCGCAAAGGAGATTGCCCAGTTACTGGGGGTTTCCGAAAGCGCGATCAACCTTCACAGGCAGAAGCTGAGGAACAAGCTCGGGTTGAACAATATGAAGGTAAATTTGACCGCCTACCTTATTTCCTCCTTCGACGGTTGACAGCCACTTTTATGCCATCATTTCAAACTCTTATCTGAGATAATCCACAGAAATGGGGTCGGGCTTTCGGATCTTACCCTATCAGTGTACTATTGTTTGCTATCATTCTACTGCCAGCATATCATATCAGTTGTCTATAATTTTTCTATTAGCATGCTCAGTCCATTTTTGAGGTATTTAGGTATGTACATTTCGCTCAACGCCATTTTGGGTATGGCACGGCCGCCCGGGAACCCTTAAAATAGGGGGCGCGGCCGGCGGCGGAACGGGAAAATTTACATACTGGGGGTTATTATGCACTACGCATGGATCATTGCATGCACGGGAACACTCGTTGTCTTACTCGCCCACGGCTTCGGCCGGATGTCCTACTCGGTCTTGCTTCCTGCCATGAGGGACGGCCTTCACTTCAGCTACACCCAGCTCGGCCTGATCGGAACGGGGAACTTCATCGGCTACCTGTCGCTTTCGATCGTCGGGGGGTTTCTCGCCGCCCGCTTCGGTGTGAGACGGGTCGTGTTCGGGTCCCTCATCGTCCTCGGCGTCAGCATTTTTCTCACGGGATTCACGAACTCGTTCGTCTACGCCTTCCTGACCCGCCTTATTACCGGCCTCGGGAACGGAGGGGCCTTCGTCCCGATCATGGCGCTTCCCGCGGCATGGTTCGCCGCGAAGAAAAGGGGCCTTGCCACGGGGATCGTAACGATGGGGGTGGGGATGGGCCTTTCCCTTTCCGGTATTATCCTCCCTTTCTTCCTGGGGAAGTACGGCGTCCAGGGATGGCGGTACGCCTGGTTCCTTATGGGCGGGATAGCAACAGTCCTCTCCCTTATGTGTTACTTTCTTCTCCGCGATAACCCGCGCGAAAAGGGCCTCGGGGTGTACGGGGTGCCCTTCACGGACGGCGGCGAGGAGCCGAAAAAGGAACCGGCGCCGAACATGTTCTCCGCGTTTAAGAACGTCATCGGGAACTCGGAGCTCTGGAAGCTCGGTTCCGTCTACATGATGTACGGTTTCTCCTATATCATTTACCTGACATTCATCGTCGCGTACCTCGGCAAGGAGGTCGGCATCGGGGCCGCCAAAGCCGGTCAGATATTCGCCTTTCTCGGCTTCGTCAGCATCTTCTGCGGGGTCATCTGGGGCGGGATATCCGATTTCGTGGGCCGGCGCTACGGCTCGTTCCTGGCCTACCTGACGCTTACAGCCGCCTACTTCATCATTGCCTTCTCCAAAGGGAGCCTCGGCTTCTATGTCTCGGCATCCCTGTTCGGCATCACGGCCTTCGCGGTCCCCGTCATCATGGCGGCGGCGGCCGGGGACGCGGTCGGCGGCAAGCTTGCGCCCGCGGCGCTCGGTTTTATAACCCTCTTCTTCGGCATCGGGCAGGCCTTCGGCCCGGCCGTCGGCGGATGGATAAAAGACCTCACCGGATCGTTCACGAACGCCTTTCTCCTGTGCGCGGTGGTGTCGGCGATAGGCACGTTCAGCTCTCTCATGCTCCGCAAAAAATATCAGACAGCACGCACATAAGGCAGGTACATATGGAGATCGCACTGAAAACAGCCGGCCTGCTGTTGCCGGACACCGATACGGTCGAAAACACAGCGATGGAATACCCTGAAAGGGTTGCGGCGCGCCTGGGAAGATGCATCTCGGACACGCTGCGGTGGGCAATGTACATGCCGACGGCGCTCGGCTTACTGGGGTCCTTCCGCGTCGAGGAGAAAGGCGCGTATGCCGGCCGTTTCAATATCAGGACCCACGGGATCGATCCTCTTGCCGCCTCCGTATGGGCGTTTGCGGCATCGAAGGGCATCGTGGAACACAACACGCTGAAATGCATATTCCTCCTGCGCATGAGGCGGATAATATCCGCGGACATGGAGGATGCTCTGGCAGACGCCTACGAGTGCCTGACGGAGCACCTGCTGACGCTCAATGAGCACGGCCGTGCCGGCTGGGTGCGCCCGTCCGCTCTTACCCGGGATGAATACATGCAGATCCGCGAGGCGATGAGGACCATCGAACGTTTCCAGAGGTACATATACGAAAACGGGACAAAGGAACCCCCGGACAACACAGGTGCAATCCCCTTCGATTCAGATACGTGGGAGAGGGTCCCCCTGATGTGACCGGTCTTTCAGAGCATAATGTTCAGGGAAGGGGCCAGCCGGGGGTCGTCCTCCGATATTTCCAGGAGGGGCTTCGACAGCCGTGACATCGTCTCACGGCAGGTCTCGCAAAAGTCGAAGCCTTTTCTGTCGGTATCACCGATCGTGCGGGAAAAGAACATGACGCACCCCGGATCGAAACAATGCCTCATTCCGTATGAATGGCCGATCTCATGCACGGCTTCCGTCATCATGCGCGTGTACAGCATATCCCTGTCAGCCTTCAGGCTGTAAAACTCCTGCTTAAGACGCGTGATCGAAATGAGGGCGGCCGGTCCGAGCGCGGCGCCGAAGACAAAGGTCAGGTTGGGAACATAGAGATCACAGTCCGCAACACCGAGAACGGGACCGGAGAGTTCCCCCGATGTCCTTGCAGCCAGGTCGTTGAGGATCGCCTCGGCAGAATACTGGCCCCGCTTAGCATCGTACGCGCCGGCCCGGGGTTCAAGCACCTCCCCGAAGCGTACATCTGCCGGGAGGACACCGGCGATACCCTGTCTCAACATTTCGAGGACACCGGGGTCTATGGCACCGACAGGAACGATCTGCAGCCTTATGTCAGCTTTCCCTTCTTGCACGGTTTCCATGCTTATCCTTCACGGAACAGCCGTTATGCCCGCCGTTGTTCCTTTGCACCTTTTCAGGATGAGAGGGTCATCCTGCGGTCTTCCCGGATGATATCACAGATCTTTTGCGCCTTTTCGGAGTAGAGCCGGATACCTTCCCAGTTGGGCCGGACGGTGACCTTTTGCATGAGAAGTCCATCGGCACCGAACCACCGGGGCAGGACGCCGCCGAAGAAATACCCCCGGCCCCTCAGGTACTCTGTCAATTGCCCGATCCATGGCCAGGAAAGGTTGAGCCATACCTGGACAACGATCATGCCCCTGCCGAGGGCTTCCGCTTCATAATGCTCAAAAGCATCCGCAAAGTCCGCACCCGCCTCCCAAACGGTAAGGCGCGCCACGGAGGCAAATTCAAAGACGCGGCTCTCGATGGATGTGTGTCTTGCCCCGGGGGCTATATTCTCTGCCCTTGCCACACAGGCCCCGGTATTGATACCGGCATAGATGAACCGTATGGCCTTTTCGTACCGTTCGGGCGCGTAGACGGTGTGGTCTGCGGGACGGTACATCCTGGTCATGTGCAGGGAAGCCACCCGGCCCCTGGCGCTGCCTTCCCGGGCATACGCCTCTGCCGGCATGAGGTCCACCTCGAGGGCCGTTTCGACCGCACCCTCGTTGGCCCAGGCCTTCTGCATGTAAGGATGGTTGCATACGGCTTCACCGAAGACGGCGTCGACACCGTACAGCGGGGCCACCTCCTCGGCAAAATAGCGGTTCATCGCGCGGGCGATCCCGTGCTTGCGGTAGTCGGCACGCACGAGCCCCTGCCCGCCCTCGTAGACTGTTTTGCTCGGCGCCGACCGGAAAAGGCTCACGTATCCCACGAGGCCCCCCTTCGAGGAACGCGCCACGGTGGGAATGTTCTCCTGCCTCTCAAAAGCCCCCACGAGCCCCTCGGGTTCATACACCAGTTTCACGGGATAGTCTTCACCGTACACGGCGCGGAAAAGCTCCCCTACATCCGTGGCGTCACCAGGCCGAAAGATGTCGACCGCTACCTTCTCGTCAGGGCTGATATCAATGAAAACGGGCGTCATAGTGCTCCTTTACCACTTTCTTTCTACATCAGGGGCCCGGACGGCGTCAACGGAAAACGGTGCGGAAACCCCGCGGCAGGGCCAGCATGGCCGCCCCGAGACCGTTCAGCGCTCCGCAGAAAATAAAGAGCGGCACGTATCCCCACCGGGCCAGGATAAGCCCGCCGACGAGCGGCCCCAGAAAAAAGCCGGCCTGCATCATGACGAGCGACAGGTTCATATTAAGGCCCCGGAAGCGCGCCTCCGATATATCGAAGATGAGGGCCATGAGAAGCGGTATGCCCACGCCCCAGAGGACACCAAAAGCGGCGGCAAAAAAGAGGAAGGCGCCCGGACCCTCCGAAAACCCGAGGGCAACGTGGCACACGGCGAGGATGCCCATTGAGGCCGCCGAGGCCCGGGCCTTTTTCATCCTGTCGAAATAACGGCTCCCCGCAAGCCTGACGATGATCATGACCGCCATGGCAACGGTAAAGAAGAAACCCGGGTTCCTCATACCGCGCACTGTGCCGAAATCCTTGAAGAAGAAGAACAGCGACGTGTACGCGCTGTAAAAAACAACGTTCACGGCAAGGAGCATCCTGACGGGGCCCGACGCAAGGTCTTCTGCCAGGCCCTTGAAACCTGCGCCTTTCTCCTGCCCGCGCTCCCCTTGCGGGACTACCCGCACCAGGGCCAGCGGCACGAGAAAAAGGAGTGCGAGGCCCGCCGAAACGGTAACGATAGAGAGAAAACCGTACGACATGCCGACAAGATAGACGACAACGGGCGGGATGAGAGCGTAGGGAACGAGCCGCGTGATGGAGATGAGGCCAATGGCCTCCCCGCTTCTCCGGGGTGGGATATGCGATGCAAAAAGGGACATCATCGCTGCAACGAGAACAACAAAACCGCTTCCATGGAGGACGCGCACGCAGGCGATGCCCGCGGTCGTCTGGGTGAAGTTGTAAAGCACCAGCGCCGCCGCCATGATACAGATGCCGGCGGCACCCGCCTTTTTCGCGTTCCCTCCGTGCAGGTAAGGGCTGAGCAGCGGCTGCAGCACAATGCCCGTGACGGCATCGGCGCCGATGAGGAACCCGTGCCATCGCGGATCGATGCCGAGTGAAAGAAGGTATTCGTGGAACTGGAAGAAAAGGGCCATAACACCGGAAGCACAACCGAGTACTATGTTGAGGAGAATGAACTCCCGGGTATAAATGGACGGGCCCCTGTTTGTCATCGGGTGCCCCGCAGCGCACACTCAAGGCGCATGACAAGATTGCCCGCCACGGCCCTCCGGTACTCCTTCGACGCCCTTACGTCGCTGATGGGGGAGACACCTGCGCGGACAAGCGCCGCGGCGCACGCCAGGACGTCGTCCTCAACGTGCCGGCCGGCGAAACACGTGTCGACCGCCTCCATCGTAAGGACGGTCGGCGCGACACTTCCGAAGGCGCACCGGGCTCGCTCGACACGTCCGTCATCGCCGATGCGGGCTGCGAAGGCAAAGCTTGCGATGCTGATCGCCATGGCCCTGCGCTGCCCCGCCTTTTCAAAATGGCAAAACGTGTAACCGTGGTCCTTCTTGATATACACGGCCGAGAGGACGTCGCCGCCTTCCAGCAGGGTCTGGCCCGGGCCCTGTATGAAACTGCTCAGGGGCAGGCGGCGCGCGCGTTTGGCGCTTTGGAGCTCAACCTCTGCATCATAAATGTACAGCGGAGGCAAGGTGTCGCCTGCCGGCGACGCCGTGCAGATGTTGCCGCCTATCGTCCCCATGTTCCGCACGGCCGGGGCGCCGATATGCCGGGCCGCCCGGGCAAGAAGCGGGAAATGCTCCCCGATGAGGCGGCTTGCAACGATTTCACGGTGCGTCGTGCACGCCCCGATCCTGACCTCGCCGCCGAGATCGCTCGCACCCGTGAGTTCACCCACCTTTTCAAGGCAGACGAGCGGCCCGTCATTTCCTTTCCCCGGGGGAGATTTCACAAAAACGTCGGTGCCGCCGGCATACAGGACCGCGCCCGGTTCGCGCGACAATATATCGAAAACCTCCGGCAAAGAGTCGGGGAGATAGACCTTACCCATCCTGTCCGCCTGAGCGCATCTTTTGCGCGGCCCCCTCCACCGCATCGACGATCTTCTGGTACCCGGTGCAGCGGCAGAGATTGCCGCTCAGGGCCTCGCGGACCTCCTCCCGTGACGGCTCAGGGTTCCCTTCAAGGAAATTGACCGCACTGATGACCATGCCCGGCGTGCAGAAACCGCACTGTACGGCCCCGTGCTCGACAAATGCCGCCTGAACGGGATGAAGCTCACCGTCCGCCGCGACCCCTTCGATGGTAACAATCTCTCTCCCCTCGAGCTGTGCCGCCGTCATCAGGCAGGAAAGCTTCACAACCCCGTCTACGATAATTGAGCACGCCCCGCACTCGCCCTGGCCACAGCCTTCCTTCGTGCCCGTCAGGCCGAGGTCCTCGCGCAGGACATCCAGGGCCCTGCGCGCCGGGTCCGCCTCGATGAGCACCGCCGAGCCGTTGAGGACAAAGGAAATGGTCTGCTTCATTCGCCGCCCCCTTCGCGCGAAATGAGCGACAACACCCTTTCGGGGGTAAATGGCGCCCGCGTTATCCTGACACCGCAGGCGTCGTAGAATGCGTTCGCTATGGCGGGAAGACAGCCGCTTATCACCACTTCGCCGATCCCCTTCATGCCGAAAGGCCCTGTCTCTTCGAAAGGCTCGACCGGCACGGACACCACGTCGGGCAGGTCGAGCGACGTGGGCACGATGTACGTGGAAAGGTTTTGGGTCGCGTGCATGCCGCCAGGCGCGGCATAGTCCTCGGTCAGGGCGTAGCCGATCCCCTGGGCCACAGAGCCCTGCACCTGCTGGTCATAAAGGCTCCGGTCGATGACGGCCCCGGCGTCTGTGACAGCCACGTAATCCACTACCTCTATGCCGCCCGTCAAGGTGTCGACCTCGATCCTCGCGAGATGAGCGCCATAGGAAAACAGGACGTGCGCCCCGAGATAGAACCTTTCGATCGTGCTCTCGTCGGACGGCGCCCGGAAGAAGCCTTTTTGCGATCGTTCGTTGTCACGTAAGAACCGGGCTATATCGGCAAGCGGGACCTCCCTGCCCGAGATGGCGTCCCGCACCTTACCCGGGACGAGTAGGGGCCCTCCGGCATCCGATGGGCCGAAAATCCGCTCGGCACACCCGAGGATCGTGCTCTTCAGGGCCTCGGCGGCTTTGATAACGGCGTTCCCGAAGGTGTACGTGGTGCGGCTTGCAGACGATGAGCCCGACGGGAGCCCGTGGTCCGTGTCCGGCTGCACGAGCTCCATCGTCCCGGGGTCCTGGTCGAGTATCGCGGAGGCGATCCTGAGATACGTGCTCGCGTTTCCCTGCCCCATGTCGGGAAGGCTCGAATAGAGGCGTATGGTCCCGTCCTTTTTCAGCTCCAGCATCGCGTTGGCCTGGTCCGGGACCAGGGCCGG
>CALMFJ010000160.1 GCA_937862865.1 uncultured Pseudomonadota bacterium
GGCAGACGAGGGAAGCCGAACGGGCAATGGAAAGGGTCCTGCTCTTTGAAGGGTGACATGCTGTATCTCGTCGTCGATAACCTGCGCGCCCAGTATCCGCCCTTGCACACCCTCGGTATCGGCTATACGGTGACCCTCCGTAATGCGACCTTCGAGGACGGCTCGACGACAAAAAGCTTCATCCTTTACCAGTACGCGGGCACTCCGAAGGAGCGCAGGATCGTAAAGAGCTACCCTGTCATGACCGGCGGAAGCAGCAGGTGCAGGAAGAAATAGGGCATATATCACGTCGCCTGTTTCGTGTTATACTGTGCCCACAGTGAACAATACCGGAAGATCTGCCGTGAGGCTTGTGCAGGGGAACGAGGCGATTGCGCGGGGTGCGCTGTATGCCGGGGCGCGGTTTTATGCGGGATATCCTATCACACCGTCCTCGGAAGTCGCGGAAGAATGCTCGGTTGTCCTGCCCCGGATGGGGGGCATGTACATCCAGATGGAAGACGAGATCGCGAGCATTGCCGCGGTCGTCGGGGCGTCGCTTGCAGGCGCGAAGGCGTTCACCGCGACGAGCGGCCCGGGGTTCTCCCTCATGCAGGAGAACCTGGGGTTTGCCGTGATGGCCGAGGTTCCGTGCGTTGTGGTGGACGTGCAGCGCTCCGGCCCTTCCACGGGCCTTGCCACGAAACCTTCCCAGGCGGATGTCATGCAGGTGCGGTGGGGCCGGCACGGGGACCAGGCGATCATCGCCCTCTGTCCCGCCTCCGTGCGGGAATGCTTCGAGCTTACGGTGCAGGCATTCAACTTCTCCGAGACGTACCGGACACCCGTTGTCCTTGTCGCGGACGAAGTTGTCGCTCACATGAGGGAGAGCTTACGCGTGCCTGAAGAGGGGGAACTCGCAATAATCGACAGAAAGAAACCATCCGTTCCGCCGTCCGAATACAAACCGTTTGAGGCGGATGAGGACGGCGTCGCACCGCTCGCGGCATACGGAAGCCCCCGCGTGTTTCATGTATCGAGTTCCATGCATGGGCCTGAGGGGTTCAGCAACAATGATCCTGCCAACGCCGCACGGAAGATAGACCGGATCCACCGGAAGCTTGATATGCATCGTGACGAGATCGTAATGACGAGATCGTTCGATGCGGATGACGCTGACGTGCTCGTCGTGGCCTATGGGATCACCGTGAGGGCAAGCCGGGCCGCGGCGAGGGAAGCGCGAAGCAAAGGCGTCAACGCGGGCGTGCTCCAGCTTCAGACGCTCTGGCCGTTTGCCGACAATGAGATCCGCCGCGCCGCTGCCGGAGCACGAAGGGTGATCGTCCCGGAGATGAACTATGCGGGACAGGTTGCAGGCGAGGTGCAAAGGGTGCTCGGCCCCGAGCGGGATATCAGGGGGGTGAACAGCTATAACGGGCAGATACTGTGGCCCCGGGATATTCTTGAAACTATCATGGCATAGTGTATGACGGTCTTTACACAGGGATTGCGATACTTGAAAGAAGGCGTGACGCCCCATATGTGGTGCCCGGGATGCGGGAACGGCATCGTCCTTTCCGCGCTTCTGCGCGCCTTCGAGGAGCTGGCGTACAGCAACGAAGAGACCGTTGTCGTGACCGGGATCGGGTGCTGGGGCAAGGCGGACGACTATGTGGTGACGAACGGCTTCCACGGCACCCACGGCCGGGCGCTTGCCTTCGCAACGGGGATGAAGGCCTTTAACCCGCGACTCAACGTGGTCGTGCTCATGGGCGACGGCGACGCGGTCACGATCGGCGGCAACCATTTCATCCATGCCGCGCGCCGCAACATCGACGTTACCGCCATCGTTGTGAACAATTTCAACTTCGGCATGACGGGCGGGCAGGTGTCCGCAACGACGCCCCTCGGCATGGCGACGAGCACCACGCCCTACACAAACCCGGAGAGGGACTTCGATATCTGCGCTCTCGCTGACGTGGCAGGCGCCAACTATGTGGCCCGGGCAACGCCCTGGCACGGGTTCGAGCTCGAGGCGAATATCAGGGAAGCGCTCAGGAAAAAGGGGTTTTCCGTTGTGGAGGTGATGAGCCCGTGCCCGACCCATTACGGGAAGTACAACAGGATGGGAACGCCGGTGGAGATGCTCCGGAAGATAAGAGAGATGGTTTTGCCGCACGAGGAGTATGCCCGGCTCGGCCCGGCTCAAAAGAAGTCTTATTTCCCGACAGGAAAGCTCGTCGACAGGGACGAACCTGATTTTAACACGAGGTATGATGAAGTCCGTTCGCGGGCAATGAAGGACTGAAAAGATGGAACCGTCTGAACAAAAGGGAGGGGGCCCGAAGGAGCGCTTCGAGGTTGTCCTTGCGGGATCGGGTGGGCAGGGGCTCATCGTGTCGGCCATGCTGCTGTGTGAATCGGCCATCAGGGAAGGCAGGAATGTTGTGCAGACCCAGTCTTACGGCATAGCGGCACGCGGCGGCCTGTCAATAGCCGAGCTTATCATCGATACGGAAGAGATCATTTTTCAACAGGTTCAAAAACCCGACATCATACTTGCCCTGACCGGGCAGGCTATGGAGCGGTTTGCAGCCTTCGCCGAAAAAGGGGCGCGGGTATTTTTCGATACAACAGGCATGACAGACCGCCCGGGACTGAACTTCCTGGGATTCCCTTTTACAAAGCTGGCAGGTGACCTGAACCGCACGAACGCTGCAACCCTTATCGCACTCGGCGCCATGGTCGCCTGTACGGGGATGGTACGTATGGACAGCCTCATTTCGGCGGTCCGCGAGACCTTCCCGGAGGCTGCACCGGCGAATATCGAGGCGCTGGGCCTTGGTGAAGGCCTCGTTGCTTCACGACTCAGGGAGGGCGCGGGGTAAGAGCCTTCGATGGGAACTTTGAACGACAGAAAAAGAGTTTTGCCGTCATGCAGGGAGGACTGCCCGGCAGGCATCGACGTACCCCGGTATATCAGGCACATCCGGCACGGGGATTTCGGCGGGGCGCTCAGGGTTATACGGGAGACGGTCCCTTTTCCCGCCGTGTGCGGTTACGCCTGCGTGCACCCCTGCGAGGCGCGGTGCGCCCGTATCCAGTTCGATGAGACAATAGCGATCAGGCTTCTGAAACGGGCGGCCTGGGAGCTCAGCACCGGGACAGAAGCGGTGCCGCGGGTTTCAGGACCTACAGGGAAAAGCGTTGCGATCATCGGGTCAGGCC
>CALMFJ010000161.1 GCA_937862865.1 uncultured Pseudomonadota bacterium
ATTCCATAATATCTGCAAGGTACAGGTTCGGGTTTCGATCAGACATAGACGATATGCTTTCGTACGCTCTCTCTAATTGCGGGTTTTAGGGCGCCTTCGAAACCCAAATCTACCCTTCGAGACGTCTCTTTCTCCAGAAATCTTTTCAGCCCCAGAAAACTGTGAATGTTCTTTTTTTTCTCTTCCATTTCTACAACAATATCTATATCGCTTGAAGCGGTGAAATCGCCCTTGACCAGGCTGCCAAAGATACCGATGCGGGTAACTCCAAACGATTCATACAAGAATTGCTTGCGTTTCTGTAAATGATCGATGATAGTCGTCAGTGAAATGTTCTCCATCTTTGTATCCTATTAAATATATACATTAATCGCCCGTCTAATGCAAAACGCATATGAGGAATGTCTAAACCTTGTCCTAAACACTTCAAAAACAAAACCTTGGATCCCGGTGTCAAGCACCGGGATGACGGACGGGGTGAGATGCCAACAACTTGGAACTATTCATGTTTCCCTTTCACCGTTGGCTTTTCACCGTTAGCCTTTAGCCGTTTGCCGTTCGCCGCCTATATTTCCCGTATCATCGCCGTCTCGTCGCATTCCGGGAACTTTGCGCATTTGATGCAGTCGGACCATATCTTCTGGGGGAAGACCTTTTTGTCGGTGACGGAGAAACCGCATCTTAAGAAGAACTCGACCTGGTATGTCAACAAGAAGAGTTTATGGATATCATAGACGCGGGCTTCTTCGACGCACGCCTCGACGAGGGCCCTGCCGGTGCCCTTCTTGCGCGCGGATTCGGCGACGCAGAGGGAGCGGACCTCGGCGAGGTTTTCCCAGCATATGTGCAGGGCGCCGGTGCCGGCTATCGTGTCGCCCTCGACATAAACGAAATAATCACGCATATTGTCGTACAGTTCGCCCAGTGACCGCGGCAGCATCTCTCCCCGGGATGCGGCCTGGTTTATCAACTGGTGAACTTTCCTGATGTCTTCCAATCGTACTTTTCTGATCATAATTGCAGCATCTCCCGTGCTCTCTTCATTGTAATATCCGTGATCTTCATCCCGCCCAGCATCCTTGCCAGTTCCTCGACGCGCTCTTCGGGACCGAGTTCCCGTATGACGGTCCGCGTGCGGCTGGAGACCACCTGTTTCTCCACGACAAAATGCCTGTCGCCATAGGCCGCTATCTGAGGGAGATGGGTAATGCACAGGATCTGGTGCTTCACGGAAAGGTCCTTGAGCCTTCTGCCTACCATGTCGGCAACACGTCCTCCGATCCCCGCATCGACCTCGTCGAATATGAGCGCTTTTTCCTCTTCACCGCCAACCACCTTTTTGATGGCGAGCATGATCCGCGACAATTCCCCGCCCGAGGCGATCTTTCTCAAAGGTTTCAAAGGCTCTCCCGGGTTCGTGGAGATCAATAGTTCGATATCGTCCCGGCCATCCCTGTCGACACGCCCTTTGTCATCGATAGATATACGGAACTGCAGGCCGTTCATAGAGAGAAACCCCAGCTCCTCGATGATGGTCTTCTCGATCCGGGGTGCACCCTTCTTTCGTTCATTCGAGAGATCGACGGACATCCTCTCGACACTCTTACGCAGGTCCGCCTGTTCCTTCTCCAACTGATCAATATTGTCCGTAATGCCCTTCAGGTAAACGAGCCTTTCCCGGGCTGTGTTCAGGAACTTTCGTATCTCCCCGCATGACCCGCCGTACTTATCCTTCAGTTTAAAGATCTCGGACAGACGGTCTTCCGCCTTGAGCATCTCTTCCTCGTCAAGGAGTATTGTCTTCCGGAAGGCGTGCATTCCGGAGAGAAGGTCTTCGATCTCGTACGTCAGGGTGTCAAGCCTCTGTCTGAAACCTTCCACGGCCTCGATCCCCCCGAGCCCCCGCAGCGCGGCGCCGCAGCTCTTGATGATGGATTGCGCCGAATTGTCGGAACCGTCAAGCCCTTCGGCTATTTCTTCGAACACCCTGTTTATCTTCTCGGCATTCTTGAGGACCTTGAGCCTCTCGCGCAGGACCTCTTCCTCGGTCTCACCGACATTTCCTGTTTCGATCTCATCGATCTGGAACTCGAGAAGGGCCATTTCCCTGTCTTTTCCTTCGGCCTGCCGTTTGACCGCCGCAAGGCCCGCGCCTACCCTCTTCAATTCGTCGGCCCTTTCCGCCAACCGCTCCCTCTGTTCGTCAAGACCGAGGAGCGTATCGACTATCCCCGGATAATTCTCCCGGTCGAGCAGGTGCTGGAACTCGTTCTGGCCGTACACGCTGATCAATGTCGAGCCAAGGCCCTCCATTTTGGCGAGCGTGATGGGCTCGTCATTCAGGAATGCCCGCGACCTCCCCGAATTGCCGATGATGCGCTTCAAAATGTATTCTTCGCTGCCGCTCACGAAATGGCCGGTCACCTCGGCCTGCGCGGCATCGGTGCGCACCGCGTCCGGGGCTGACTTTGCGTTCATGAGGGTCGCAAGCGCATTGATGACGATGGACTTCCCGGCGCCGGTCTCGCCGGTGATGACATTGAAGCCTTCGCCAAACTCGATCTTCAGTTCATCGATGATGGCGAAACCCTTCACGCCGAGATAGGTCAGCATCCCTCTATCGTTCTCCCCATTTCAGCTTCGTCCTGAGTATCTCGAAGTACCCTCGCGCCGATTTTACGAGGTGGACGAAATGGTCGGACTTCTTCACGATGACCTCGTCCGCGTATCCAAGGGGGAACCCGACCTGCCCGTCGAGGGTCAGGATCACTTTTTCGTTCATGGCCTTCAGGACGGCCCGTATGACAACCGATTCCGGCAGGATTATCGGGCGGTTGGTCAGGGTGTGCGGACAGATCGGCGTAACGATAAGGTTCGTGAGGGACGGGTACATAAGCGGCCCGCCTGCCGCCATCGAGTATCCCGTGGAGCCGGTCGGCGTCGACACGATAAGCCCGTCAGCCTTGTATGTCGTCAGGTACGCGTCGTTCACGTATGTTTCGATATCGATGATCCGCGCAAGGGCGTCTTTCGTGATGACCGCATCGTTCAATATGGTCATCTCGAAGATGCTGTCCCCGCCGCGCATCACCCTGACGTCGAGCATGATGCGTTTGGAGATGGTGAAATCGTCCTTCAACACCCTGTCGAGCGTGACCGCCGTTTCCTCGATCGACGTCTCGGTGAGGAACCCCAGGCCTCCCAGGTTAACGCCGACGATGGGCACCTCCGACCCTTTTCCGTGGCGCGATACGGATAAAAGGGTGCCGTCGCCGCCGAGGACCACGATGACATCGGCCCCTTCGCCGACATGCTCCATCTCGAACCTGTCCTCGTACCCGATATGGGACGCGGCTTCCTCCTCGATAACAACCCGGCTGCCGTCCCCAAAACGCTTGACTATCTCACCCGCTATCTCCAGTGCGTCCTTTTTTTCACGCTTGCACACAACGTGGATCGTTTTCATTGCATGTACCTTTCCTTCATATCTGCCGACACCCTGCGCAGGAAGCCGAAAGCCCTCTCCACCGTCTCCGTCCGGTCGGGATTGGCGAGGTTGCATGTCGCGGGGGCAAGCAGGCTGCCTGCGGCAATTTCATCCGTGCCGAGGCCCCTTTGAACGAGGGGCCCCCATATCATCTCAAGCCGGGCTGTCATGGTGCCGATATCCTCCTTCACGAGCTCTTCCTGGTATGTCGGTACTATACCCCAGCTGACCACGCCGCCTTTTTCAATGAAAGTGTTAACCTTTCCGTAATTTACGAAGATATCACCAAATGCCCACGCATTCAATGAAATGATATCTATGCCGAGAGAGAGGAGGAAATCCCAGTCCGGGTTCCCGCACAGGTGAAGGCCCCGCGGGCCTTCAACGCCATCGTAGAACTGCAGGAGCTCATCCCGGGCCTTGATATGATCGTACCCGCTCATCGCGCTGAAGATGAACTCGAGGCCGGGGTCGTCTATCCAAACAAACGCATGCTCATTCTTCACGACAAGCTCCCTGTATTGCGCATTGACCCTTTTCTGGATGAACGAGAAAACAATGGAACGTATGTCATCATTATAAACTATCGGCCTGCCATTCTCATCTACAATTTTCAGCGTCAGGCTGACCGGGCTGATGACCTGTCCGTGAACGGACGTGTACCGGGAAAGGTCCTGTGCGAGGAACTTCCGGTATACCCGGGAATATTTCTCGGACAACGAGAACCACGATGATTCCTCCTCATGGGAAAAAAATTCGTCGAGGCCGTCATAGAACAGCTGCGTGTCGATGTAGACCTTCTGCGATGCCTCATCGAGGACCGTCCCCGGGAAGTGCTCCAGGGCTTGAACGTACATGTCCTCGTAGAAAGAAACCCGGGGAAGCTGCGGCCAGAAGGGAATATCCAGGGAGAAAGCAAGCTTCAGGGCCTCGTCGACGCTCTCGTGGGGAAGGATGCCCATTGCTGTCGTCGCGAGCCCGGCCCCAAATGAAATTCCTGTCTTCATATAAATCTCTACCAAATGACCATTGCATATGTCAATTGACCGGGCACTCCCGGGAGCCTTAAAAATACGTCCATTTTTCACATGCAAATTTTAGTTGTTTTCATTAATATAATCCTGCACTTACCTGTTATGCTGCTCATAAAAAGGGTTGACAAGAACATACGGTTTAGGCTAACTTAACCCGATGAGTCACGGAAAGCCCTTATGTATTGCTATTGTAACGCTGTTATTGGTTGCAGGCGTCCTGACCGCAGGGTACTGCGCATCGGGCGTGATGATAGAAGATACGACATCCGAGAAAGCTGTCATCATCGAGAAGACCGTATCATATCTCAAAGAACGTAAACCGGGCGTCCCCCTGGACCGCATCAAGGTCATTGCAAGCAGCGTGTATGAAGAATCGAAGAAATACGATCTCGATTATCGCCTCGTTCTCGCCATCATGAAAGTCGAAAGCAATTATAAGAACGAAGCGGTTTCACGGACCGGCCGAGGGTTGATGCAGATAAATCCAAGGTCAGCCCGAGCGCTCGCCCGGCAGTCAGGTGTTGAGCTCAAAGGTACAAAATGCCTTCACGAACCTGAAAAGAACATCAAGCTTGGCGTCAGCTATCTCTCGAAACTGCACAGTATGTTCGACAATATAGTATCCGCGCTTCACGCCTACAACGCGGGCCCCGGCAGGGTCCAGAAGCCCGAGAACGAGCAGAAGGCGAAAACGACCGCATTCACCCGCAAGGTCATGAGCGAATACCAGCGGATAGCCGAGATCCTCCCCGATCCCGAAGAATAGCCGTTTTTTACCACTTATACCGATCCTCCATGAACGAATAATACATGTACCCAAAGCGGTTGTACCAGTCTTTCTCGCCGTAATACTTGGCTTCGCACTGATCGACCTCCTGCAGGACCGCCTTGAGCTGATCGGAAAGCTGCTGGTGCTTGTTGCGGTATGCCTTCTCGAAGTTTTTGAACGACGCCTCGATCTTCCGCCTTTCGGCCTGCCAGCCGAGACCGGCAACCCCGTGCACCCCCGACACGCTGTCCCCGAATGAGAGCGAGCTTTTCGTGAAATCCTCGGTGGCTATCTTGAGCGCCCGGAGCTTCTCGAAGTTCATCCTCAGCTTATACAGCTTGCTATATGCGTCTTTGTAGCAATCTTTGCAGCCGTCTTTCTTCAATTCGTCACAGCTTGTCGGGACCTGGGGCATGCCGGGCGGATTGTAATTCGGGTCCGCCTGCTTGTCCGGGTCGGAAAGCGGCTTGAAACTGTCAAAAAGATTGACGGCGCCCTTCGATATATCCTGCGCCTGCTTGGAAGAATCATATGCCTTGCCCACTGTGTCCATCGCTTTCCAGAGGTCCTGCACGGGTATTTCGGACGGTCCTGCGATGCCGTATGCGGGGAGCATCAAGAAGACAACCATGCAACAGATATTGACCACGGATGATATTTTCATGATTATCGACCTCGTTTCAGAAACACGATCAGGACAACAAGAATAGCTCCGAGCAGGAAAGCTATGATCCAGAGGACCGGCGATCCAAATCCCGAACCCGTGCCCATACCGCCCTTCAATTTCTTATATTCGTCTTTCGGTATGAAAGCGGGCCGTATGCCCGGCCGGACCTCGTCCCCGACCCAGACAGCGAGCTGGTACGGGTTTTCGCCCTGCGCAGCGGCGACGAAGATCTTCAGATCGCCCTCGGTCCGTATCTTGAATGTCTGGATGCCTGTCCCTTTCGTCGACCCCGAGCGCTCCGGTTTTTTCCAGTCGAACTTGCATAACTGGAGGGTCAGGTCGGCATTCGGGTCTTTCGAGATCAGTGTCACTTCCACCGGCTGCAGGATACCAAGGCCTTCGATGATGAATTTCTCCCCTCCCTGCCCGACCGTTCCCTGCAGCGCCATGACCTTCCCGTTCGGCACTCTCGGGTCCTGCTTCGGGACTATCTTGAATTCCTGGGCACCTGCACAGAACGGTAAAACAAGGCCGAGGAGGAGCAGGAAACAAAACGACCCCGCTGCCATTCTGCACAACCATCTCGCACGATGTAAAGGCGTTATTTTCAAGGAGCGGCTCCTTTAGCGGTTTGTAGTTGAGTTTTGCAATTTATATCCCGCCAGAGAAAAAGTGTCAACAGGGATACATCACTTTATGGTGAGGACTGCAGGGTGTATGACGCATCTTAATTAATAGTCTGAGCCAAACAAAGACCACGGCCGTTTGATCTCGGCTTCCGGGACTGTGCAGCAATTCTCAAAGGTCGTCATTCCGGTGCTTGACACCGGAATCTAAGGTTTTTCTTTTGGGTCTCTTCACAAGAATGGAACCTGGGAAAACTAATAAAAACAAAACCTTGGATCCCGGTGTCAAGCACCGGGATGACGGCAGTGACGCACCCGTCGCCGTTCGCCTCTAGCCGTTCGCCTCTAGCCGTTCGCCGTTCGCCGTTCGCCGTCAGGCGAATATCTTCCCCGGATTCAATATATTGTTCGGGTCGAAGAGGGTCTTGATCGATCTCATGGCTGCGATGACGTCGGCCGAGAGCTCGAGGTCGAGATAGGCCGATTTGGAGATGCCGATGCCGTGTTCGCCCGATAACGTGCCGCCAAGGCGGACTGTCTCCGTAAAGATGTCTTTGACCGCAAGTTCGGCCTTGTGGCGGTCTTCGGGGGTGTCCTTTATCATGATGCTCACGTGAAAATTCCCGTCGCCGGCATGGCCGAAGCTCAATATGGGAATTTCGTATTTTTTCTCCAGGCCCTCGAGTACCCGGATCAGGGCGGGGATCTCCGAGCGGGGGACGACAACGTCCTCGGCTATCTTGACCGGGTTGAGGTTATAGGTTGCCTGGGACAGGACGCGCCGCGCCTGCCACAGTTTGTCCGCCTCGACAGGATCACGGGTCACTTCGCAGCGGACAACCTTCTGTTCGGCCAGTATGGCGCGTACCTTTTCGACCTGAGGGGCCACGGCCTCTTCGTTGCCGTCGACCTCGATGAGGAGCAGGCCCCCGATCTCTTCGGGGATGCCCATCGGGGACGCCTTTTCACTGCACCTGATCGACGCCCTGTCCATGAACTCGATCGTCGACGGCACGATCTTCGCCGCTATGATCGCCGACACCGCGCGCGCGGCGTCCTCCACCTCGTTGAAAAGCGCAAGGATCGTTGCCTTGGCCTCTGGTAGCGGAATGAGCTTGACGATGATCTTCGTGATGACCCCGAGCGTCCCCTCGCTCCCGACGAAAAGGCGCGTGAGGTCATACCCGACGACCCCCTTCATCGTGCGCACGCCGGTGTTGAGGATCGCGCCTGTCGGCATCACGACCTCGAGCCCGATGACGTAATCACGCGTAACACCGTATTTCAGGGAATTGGGCCCGCCGGCGCATTCGGCCACATTTCCCCCGATGCTCGAATACTTGTAGGACGCGGGGTCCGGGGGATAAAAAAGGCCCTGTTTCGCGGCCTCCTGCTGCAGGGTGAACGTGACGACCCCCGGTTCAACGACGGCAATCAGATTTTCCGCATCGATCTCGAGGATCCGGTTCATTCGCGTAAAGACGAGGACAACCCCTTCCACGACCGGCGTGGAGCCCCCTGTGAGGCCCGTGCCCGCTCCCCGCGGGATGACGGGGAACAGGTGCTTGTTGGCGAGCTTGAGAATGCCGGACACGTCCTGCGCGGAAGACGGGAACACGATGAGCTCCGGCACGGTCCCGTCCGTTCTCGCATCGTAAGAATAACACCTGCGCTCCTCGAGCGAATCTATCACGTTTTCCTTGCCAACTATCTTTCTGATCTCATCGACGATCCGGCTATCCACGCATATCCTCTTTCGGCGTTATTTTGTAAGCGTGAATATAACATAAAACGGGTAAAACCGTGAAGCGTAAATAGTAACCCTTTTCCATTTGCTTTTTGCCCACTCACGGGTTATTTTCAGGAGATATCTGAGACAACGCTTACGTTTGTTACGCTAATACGCAGGGACCGACCCGTGATCGCTTGACCGACCACACCGGGCAAATTGTGGCATTTCTATGAAATCGAACGGAACCCTTGACCAAAAACATATCTTCGTGGCTTTACGCGATAGTTTCTTCCGCATGCTCTGGATAGCCAATGTGGCGTCCCTGGTCGGGTCATGGATGCATGAAACGGCAACGGCGTGGCTCATGACGTCGATGACCGTTTCCCCGGTGATGGTCGCCCTTCTTCAGACATCGATGACGCTGCCCTTTTTTCTCATGGCCCTGCCCGCAGGCGCCCTCGCGGACATTGTCGACCGCAGAAAGATCCTCATCGCCGCCCAGACGATCATGCTCCTTGCCGCCTGTGCCCTGGGAGCACTGACACTGACTGGTACCATAACGCCGGTCATCATCCTGGTCCTGACATTTGCGCTCGCTGTTGCGGCTGCGGTCAACGCGCCTACCTGGCAGTCGATAATCCCGGAGCTTGTATCGAAGGACCGCCTGCAATCGGCCGTCACCCTTGGTTCGGTGGCGTTCAACGTCGCCCGTGTCGCAGGCCCTGTCCTCGGCGGCCTTTTCCTCGCGCTCGCCGGGCCGGCATCGGTGTTTTTCGTTAACGGGCTTTCATTTATCGGAGTGATCTTCGCCCTGTTTCGATGGAAATACCGTCAACCCGAACAGTCGCTTCCCGCCGAACGTTTCTTCGGGGCGATCCGGACGGGTGTGGGCTATGTCAGGAACGTTCCCCAGGTCAGGACCATTCTCCTGCGAATGGCCGTCTTTTCTTTTTTCGGAGGCTCCCTCTGGACGTTTCTGCCGATAATCGCCCGTGTACGGCTCTCCTTGAGCCCTGCGGGGTTTGGTTTTCTCATGTGTTTTTTCGGCATCGGCGGCCTTGCGGGGGCGGCCTTGCTTCCGAAGGCGGGGCAGATGCTCAGGCTGCGGCCCCTTGCAAACTGCGCGACCTTGCTGTTCGGGGCTTCAATAGCCATCCTGTCTTTTTCAAAGCTCTTCTGGCTGACATCCCTCGCCCTCGTCATAGGCGGGATCGCGTGGCTCGTCCTTATCTCCACATACAATACTGCCGTGCTGTCCATCGTCCCCTCGTGGGTAAGGGGACGCGTCATGTCCGTATTTATGCTCGTCTTTTTCGGGCCGTTTGCGATCGGGAGCGCGTTGTGGGGTTTTTTGGGCTCATGGCTCGGAATAACCGCGACCCTGGCCCTTACAGCAGTTTTCACGGGGGCCGGGATACTTGCAACGTCCGGCATGCAGTTCTCGGAATCGCACGGTATCGATCTGACACCGTCGGAACACTGGCCCCAATTCACGGGAGAGGTTGAGCCGGCCCTCCACGAGGGTCCCATCCTGGTGGTTGCCGAATACACGGTCGACCCCGGTCACGCCGAAGAGTTCCTGAATGCCGTCTCCTCTTTAAGGACGATCCGGATGCGGGACGGCGCCTTCCGTTGGAACCTCTTCAAAGAGGCCGGCGATGCGCATCGCTTCATTGAATCGTTCCTGGTGGAATCGTGGGCCGAGTACATGCGGCAGCAGGAGCGGTTCACGGTCTCGGACGGCGGCGTGGCCGACACGGTCCGGTCGTGCCAGAAGGACGGCGAGCCGGTGATCGTACGCCATTTCGTTGCACAGCCCCTCAGGCGCGAAAAATAAGGATCACCCTTTAGCGCTTTTAAAGTACTGCCGGGCGTACGGCGCTATGGCATCGACAAAACCATCCTGCTCTTCCCAGTCCATTGTCTTGAAGGAACGTGCAAAGTACACGTTCTGCTCGAGTTGCTCCCTGCTGTCGCACCCTATCACCGCGGTGGCTATCGGCTGAGACAGGGCGTACCGGAAAAACGCCTCCATTGACGTATAAAAGGTCAGCTTTGAGGTAAAGCCGTGGACATATATCTTCATGCCGATGATACCGACATTCTTCTCGGCTGCGACCGGCATCGTGTCCTCAAGAAAGCTCTTACACGAAGCCTCGGCGGGGTTCACGGGAACGTGTACCGTATCGAAGTCAAAACGGTCAAGGCACTCCCGGATCACGCCGGGATCGTCATGGCCGCCCACCCCGATAAAACGCGTATAGCCCTTTTGTTTTGCCTCGATAAACGCCTCGATGGCGCCTCCGGGTGCAAAAACGGCTTCCATGGTCTTTCTATCGCCGACATCATGCACCTGCCAGAGGTCGAGGTGGTCCGTCTTCATGTTCCTGAGCGTTTCTTCAAGATCCTTCAAGGCGCCCTTTTTCGACCTCTCTTTTGACTTGCTCGTCAAAAAGACATCCTTTCTTCGTTCCCGAAGCGCCTTGCCGTAGTACTCTTCACTGCCATCGTACGAACGGGCCGAGTCAAAAAAATTAATGCCAAGATCGAGTGCCTTATTGATCAGTGCGTAGGCCTCTTTATCCTTTCCCTGGCTCCTTAAGAGCCCTTCGCCGCCAAGTCCCATAATGCTCGCATCGAACTTTGTCCTGCCGAGATTTCTCTTTTCCAATTTCTGACCTTTCCCGCTGCCTTTATGTGAGGTCCGGCTTGAAAACGGCCCCGCCTGCCGCCCCGGTGACCATCGCGGCATAACGGGCCATGTAACCTTCCTTTATCTTCGGTTCGGGCCTTTTCCACGCCTTTCTGCGTTTATCCAGCTCTTTCTTATCGACCTTGAGGTCGATCGTCTTCTTCACGAGATCTATCTCGATGACATCCCCATCTTTCACGAGGGCAATGGGGCCCCCTTCCGCTGCCTCGGGGGACACGTGCCCGATGCACAGGCCCCGCGTCCCGCCCGAAAAGCGGCCGTCTGTGATAAGGGCGCATTCACTATCGAGGCCCCTTCCTGCGAGGACGCTTGTCGGGGTCAGCATTTCCCGCATCCCGGGCCCGCCTTTCGGTCCTTCGTACCGGATAATGACCGCATCACCCGACATTATCTTACCGCCCATAATCGCTTTCCCCGCTTCTTCCTCGCTTGCAAACACCCGGGCCTTGCCGGTGAAATGCCAGATGCTCTCATTCACACCGATGCGCTTGACAATGGACCCGGACGGGGCGAGGCTTCCGGAAAGTACCGCCAGGCCGCCCTTTTCGTGATAGGCATCCTCGATGGTGCGGATCACGGAGCGGTCGCTCGCCTCGACGTGTTTGAGGAGATCGGAGAAGGACCTGCCCGAGACGGTCAGGCACGACTTCTTAATGAGGTTCCGGCGCGTTAATTCCTTCATAATGGCGTAAACACCGCCGGCCTCGTTGAGGTCTTCGAGATGATGCGGACCGGCAGGGCTCATGTTGCATATGTGCGGTACCTTTTCAGATATTGCATCAAAGAGGCCCAACGGAAGATCGATACCCCCCTCGTGCGCGATGGCCGGCAAATGCAGCGCGGTGTTCGATGAGCCGCCGAACGCCATGTCGACGGAGATGGCGTTCTTGAACGCGTCGAGGGTCATGATATCCCTCGGTTTAAGCCTTTTTTTCACGATATCGACCACTGCCATGCCCGTTTCCTTGGCGAGCCGTATCCTGGCTGCGTGGACCGCGGGGATCGTTCCGTTCCCGGGAAGGGCTATTCCCAGCGCCTCGGACAGGCAGTTCATGGAATTGGCGGTGAACATTCCCGCGCATGAGCCGGCACCGGGACATGCGCATTCTTCGAGCATGCTGAGCTCGTTCTTATTCATCAGACCCCCGGCAACCTTTCCCACACCTTCGAACACCGTGATGAGGTCGACGGGTTTCCCTTTAAAGCGACCGGCCAGCATGGGCCCGCCGCTGACCATGATGGCCGGGATATTGAGGCGCATCGCGGCCATCATCATACCGGGGATTATCTTGTCGCAATTAGGGACCAGGACAAGCCCGTCAAACGGGTACGCCTTTGC
>CALMFJ010000162.1 GCA_937862865.1 uncultured Pseudomonadota bacterium
CACGCCTTACGTGAAATGCACCAGCGGTGGCTTCCCTATCGGGTACACATTGAATCCGATCTCGTGAAGGCCCTTATGGTCGAGGATATTCCTGCCGTCGAAGATGAAGGCCGGTTTTGTCATTGAATCATAGATTTGCCGGTAATCGAGACCGGCGTACAACTTCCACTCCGTCATGACCGCGATCGCATCACAGCCGCGCGCCGCCTTGTAAGGGTCGGGCTCGTAGGTGATGCCGCCTATGTCGGCAAGGTCGGTCTTCGCGTTGTCGATCGCCTTGGGGTCGGTGATGACAAGTTCCGCTTTTTCCTCACAGAGCCGCCGGGCGATGGTGTATGCCGGTGTTTCGCGCGTGTCCCCGGTGTCCGCTTTGAACGCGAAACCGAAGAGGCATATGCGTTTGCCGGCGATGGTGTTGAACATCGCATTGAGGATGCCGAGTATGAAACGCTCCTTCTGGTACTCGTTGATGTCCACCACGCTTTCCCAGTAGCCGGCGACGTCATCGAGCCCGTACGTGCGGCATATATAGGCAAGGTTGAGTATGTCCTTTTTAAAACAGGAGCCGCCGAAACCGATGCTGGCATTGAGGAACTTGCTGCCGAGCCGGCTGTCGAGCCCGATCGCCCGGGCCACTTCGCCAACGTCCGCCTCGGTCTTTTCGCACAGCGCCGATATCGCGTTGATGGAAGATATCCTCTGTGCGAGGAAGGCGTTTGCGACCAGTTTCGACAGTTCGCTGCTCCAGATGTTGCTTTCGATTATCTTTTCGCGCGGCACCCAGTTGAGGTAGATGTCGACAATGGCCTTGCGCGCCTCTATCCCGTTGGGGGTTTCCCGGGAGCCTATGAGCACGCGGTCGGGGAACTCGAGGTCGCGCATCGCGGTGCCTTCCGCCAGGAATTCGGGGTTCGAGATAACGTCAAAGCGAATGTCGCCGTCCTTGGACGTCAGGATCCTTTCCATAGCCAGGGCCGTCTTTACCGGTATCGTGCATTTTTCCACGACGATCTTTCGCGATTCGGATGCCTCGCGTATCTGCCGCGCCGTCTTTTCCCAGTACTGGAGGTCTGCGGCCTTGCCCGCCCCCGCCCCGAACGTCTTGGTGGGGGTGTTGACGCCGACAAAGATGATCCCGGATTCCCTGATGCCTTTCTCGATATCGGTCTCGAAGAAAAGGTTCTTCCCGCGGGTCGCCCTGATGATCTCGTCGAGCCCCGGTTCGTACACGGGCAGGTCGTCCGAGTTCCAGCGCGCGATCTTTTCATGGTTTATATCAACGACCGTGACCCTGTACTGCGGGCATTTGCATGCTATCATGGCCATTGTCGGCCCGCCGACGTAACCCGCACCTATACACAGAATGTTTTTACGATCCAAAGGACCCTCCACCGGTAATTTTGACTATTCTAGCATAACCGCGCCCGTCATGAAAGATGCCGGTGCAGGAAAAGCCGTGGCGCGCAGGGTGCGAAAAAGGTCGTACCCTTAACGCACCGGTGATGTATAATAGAAGGACAGGTGCATAAGGACCGCAGGCACAATATGATAACCCTCTGTATTGCCGCAGTCGCATTGGCGGTGTGCATAGGGGCCTACCCTTCGGGCTTTCAGGGCGTCCTCGAACGCAAGGCCTACGATGCACGGGTCCGTCTTTCCGAGCGTCTCGGGCTCGGCAGCGACAGGACGAGCGGGAAAACGGTCATTGTCGGCATCGACGAGCGATCGATAATCCGGGACAAACCCCTCCTTTTTATCTACGACGACATAGGCCGCTTCCTGAAGCGCATGGACGAGTACGGGGCCGCCGTTGTCGGGCTCGACATGATCCTCGTCCACAAGCAGAGCGAAAAGCTGGGCAACGCCGCACGGGCCCTGCTCGGGGACCGGATGGACCGGGCCGGTGATGCGATGGGCCGGACCATGGAAGATATCGGGGAAAGGCTCGACCGGTCTGTCCTGGAACCGATCATCGACGTCAGCGAGCGCGTGAAGATCGTGCAGGTCGTGCATGGCGACCTTGTTCCCTTCTTCTACGGTGTCAGCCCTTTTATCAAGAATATGACGATAGCGGACGCCTCGCTCACGGACGGCGCATTTGACACGAATGACGGGGTCATCCGGAAGCAGGTCTTCCCCGCCTCCGAACGGCCGTCTTTTGCATCGGCCCTCTACCTCCTGACGACAGGCAGGCCGTATACGGGAGGCACCGTTTTCATCAATTACCGCATGGCGGGAGCGGTCCCTTTCTTCCGCTTCGATGACGTGATGTCGGGCAAGGCGGACAAACGATCGTTTGCCGGGAGGACCGTCATCCTCGGCTATATCAACGGGTACGAAGACGTCCACGCAACCCCGCTCGGTCTCGACATCTCCCCCGGGCGTCCGGATGGCGGGAGGAATATGTCCGGACAGAAAGGCGCCAAAATGGCCGGCCCCTTGGTCCAGGGACTTATACTCGAGACGATGCTGACCGCCGCCTCGGTGACGGAGGCCCCTCTTTTTGCGCATATTATCATCCTTATATGTCTCGTTGCTGCCGCGTATGCCGCGGTGATATACCTCAAACCCCTCCATACAGCCCTCACCCTGGCAGGGATGATCGCGCTTTTCTTCATCGCCGACCTTGTCATGTTCTCTCACGGTTATTATGTGCACCTCTTTCCCCAGCTTGCCGCCCCGGTCATTGTTGCGGTGATGGTATATCCCTACCGCTACTTTGTCGAAGAAAAGATGCGGAGAAAGGTACAGAAGGTCTTCGGGTACTATATCGATAAACGCGTCCTCGATACGCTTGTCGAGAAGGACAGCGAGGCGCTCCTCGCGGGGGAGAGCCGGAAGATATGCATATTTTTCCTCGATATCCGCGATTTCACGCAGCTTTCCACCACGAGGAGCGCGCAGGAAATGGTGCAGTTCCTCAATTTTTTCTTTGGCGGACTGACGGGGATCATCCAGAGAAATGCCGGTTTCGTCAACAAATTCATCGGCGACGGCATACTCGCGTTCTTTATGACCGGGGAAAACCCGGTCGGCGACGGCATTGCCGCCGCCCGCGGGATAGTGGCCGAGACCGCGCGTCTCAACGAGGCGAGGGGATTTGAGAAATTCATCGGCGGCTGGGAGGTCAGGGTCGGTATCGGGATACACTACGGCGAGGTCATCCTCGGAAATATCGGCTCGGAGCAGAAAATGGATTTCACGATCATAGGCGAGCACGTCAACATCACGTCCCGGATAGAGAGCTTAACGAAAGAGGTCGGGGCCGCCGTCCTCATAAGTGATGACGCGCGGGTTGCCGCCGGGGACGGGGTGTTCTGCAGGGAGGTCGGGCATTTCAACGTGAAAGGGATCGAGCATGCCATTTCCCTTTACACGGTGGACTAAAAGTGGTGTGATGTACGTATCTGCTTCGTTTTCTCGAGGAGGAAAGCGTTATGAGAAAACCGGTGACGATGATGCTGACATGCTGCATCTTTGCGGTCATGTGCATTGCGGGCGGTCTCAATGCCGCGGTGCAGACAGGCTATATATTCGACATTCAGGGTTCGGCCCAGCTGATGAGTGCGGAAGGCAGGAAGATCGTCCTCAAGAAAGGCGAACATCTTTTGTATGCCGTGAAGGAGGGCGACCGGATAAAGGTTGAAAAAGGGAGGGTCGTCGTCGCCTCCCTGAAGGACAGCAAGGGGTACGAGATAGGCAGCAACTCCGAGGCACTGGCAAAACCCGGGACCATGGTGGCGGTCAAGGGGTCGGTCTCCGAACTGAAGGGCCTGCATGCGCCGGGAAAGGCGGGATCGGGTTCGATCGGCGGGTTCGTGGTGCGCGGTGCAAAGCCGTGCATCAAGGCGTTGTCCCCGGTCAACACCTCGATTATAAGCACGGCCCCGACGTTGACCTGGGAGAACAGGTGTCCCGGAGATAAGAAGGTGACGGTCAAGATCATATCGGGCGACAGCGTTCTCTTCAGCAGGCAGACCCGAGAGGACTCCCTGGCGGTCCCCGGGGATATCCTCGGATATAACCTTGAGTATCGGTGGATAGTCGATTCGGGAAAGGCCAGCAACGTCTCGGGCGGTGTCTTTTCTATACCGTCGGCCGAGGAGGTCCGGGAGATTTCGCGCCAGATCGCCCGTTACGAGGAAAGCAAGAAAGACATATCGTTCCATCTTTCGTATGTCTTTTTCCTTATCGACAACAACCTGAACGACCTTGCGCGGGTCCAGGTGAAAGCGCTGAAAGGCCAATATCCCGATAATGAATACCTGAAAAAGATGGAGGAAGGCATCAGGTAATCCTGATGGGGAGATTCGCAGCACCTCCGTACAACTCACGGCCGCTCTTCATCAATGCGCCGGTTGCCAAGGCATGCGAAGCGCCTGCAGGTATAGCGAGGCTCGTCGGTGTCCTTGGGTCTTCCGGCCATCCGTGTGCAGTCATCGATATGAATATCGAAGGAATGCTGTGGCTCCTTGGCCGCGCAAGGCCGGGGGAGGACACCTGGTCGTCCCGGGCCGTGAAGAACATTGACCGCAATATCGCTGCCCTTCGCGACGGGAAGACCTACAGCAATGGGGACCGGTACAGGAGGTGCGTCAATGATCTCAATCGCGCGCTCCTGGCGGCGTCGTCCGGCGATGCCCGGATCAGCCTGTCGGATTATGAGGACAGGTCCCTGTCACCGCTGAGGAGCAGCGATCTTCGGGAAGCGGCGGACCACCCCGAGGACAACCCGTTTTACGAATATTTCTCCGAACGTCTCCGCGGGGCCATGCGGGACGAGAGCCCGCCCTTCGTCGGGTTTTCCCTCACATACCTGGGCCAGGCGTTGACAACGTTTGCCATGATGGGGTTTGTCAGGGCGGAATACCCGTCTTCGAAAATAATACTGGGAGGGGCGCTGGTAACGTCCTGGATGGGCAACGCATCCCGGAGCGTCAGGTTCGACGGGCTCGTCGATCATGTCGTCGCCGGTCCGGGAGAGACGTTCCTCCTTGACCTCCTCGGGTCGGAAGGGGAACGTCCGATCGGTGCAACATATGACTACGGTCCTTTTCCCCGCAATGATTATCTTGCGCCCGGGATGATAATGCCTTACAGCACATCGACCGGCTGCTACTATGGGAAATGCAGTTTCTGCCCTGAAACGGCCGAGAGGAACGCGTATTACCAGGTAGGCCCGCGAAGGGCGGCGGAAGAGATCGGCCGCCTTGTCCGCGAAACAGACCCGGCGCTGGTCCACCTGGTCGATAACGCGATAAGCCCGGCAGTCCTCAAAGAGCTTATCAGGAAACCGCCCGGCAGACCGTGGTACGGTTTTGTCCGGATGACGCGTGAACTCATCGATCCTCATTTCTGCGCGCAGCTCAAAGGTTCGGGATGCGTTATGCTCAAGATCGGGGTGGAATCAGGTGACGAGGGCGTACTCAACGCAATGGGCAAAGGCATCAATATCGCCGATATGTCTCAAGGCCTTGAGGCCTTGTCCGGCGCCGGTATCGCCACATACGTTTATCTTCTCTTCGGGACACCATGGGAGAGCGAAGCCTCTGCCGGAAAAACCCTTGATTTCGTCGTGGGGCACGCCCCGTGCATAGATTTTCTCAACCTTGCCGTTTTCAATCTTCCGCATTACAGTCCGGACGCCGCAGGGTTGGAGCAGCGGCCGTTCTACGACGGGGACCTCTCTTTCTACACGGATTTCGTTCATCCCGCGGGATGGGACCGGAAAAAAGTACGCCATTTCCTTGACAGGGTGTTTATACGACACCCCGCTGTCCGCGAGATCGTCAAAAGGCAACCCCCGTGTTTCACATCCAACCACGCAGCATTTTTCTGTATTCAGGGAAGTTTTAACCGACGGCCTGGCCGAGTTTGAAGATGGGGAGATACATGGCGATGATCAGTCCGCCGAGGACGACACCGAGAAAGACCATGATCATCGGTTCCATCATGGCGGTCAGGTTCCCGACCAGGTTGTCAACGTCGTCTTCGTAAAAATCGGCTATCTTGTTGAGCATGCTGTCGAGGGCACCGGTTGACTCGCCGACCTGGACCATCTGGACGACCATGGGGGGAAAGATGCCGGCCTGTTCGAGGGGCTCCGCCATTGTCCGCCCTTCGCTGATCCGCGCACGGGCCACCATGAGCGCTTCTTCAACGATCTTGTTGCCGGCGACCTTGGCGACGATCAGCATGCTTTCGAGGATCGCAACACCGCTCATGAGCAGCGTTGCCAGGGTCCGGGTGACGCGCGCGACAGACGCCTTGATGGTGAGGACCCCGAACAGGGGCGCCTTCAGCATGAGGCGGTCAATGGTGCGATGGCCGTTCTCCGTCTTGTAATAGTATTTGAAGGCCAGGAAAAGGCCGACAATCCCGCCGATAATGATATACCAGTATGACTGCATGAACTGGCTCATCTTGATGACAACGACCGTGGGGCCGGGCAACTCCGCGCCCATCTCTTTGAACATTTTTTCGAAGACGGGTATCACGAAAAGGAGAAGAACGATGACAACAACGAGTGCAACAACGATGATCGCGACCGGGTAGATCATCGCGCTTTTGACCTTCTTCTTGAGCTTTTCGGATTTCTCAATATAAATGGCCAGCCTTTGAAGGACATTGTCGAGAAGGCCGCCCTCCTCACCGGCAACGACAAGGTTGATAAACAATTCATCAAAACATTGCGGGTACTCCCTCAATGCGTCCGCAAAACGGGAGCCGCCTTCAATTCTTTCCTTGATGTCCTTGACCATGCCCCGGAAGTTAAGGTCTTCGATCTGGTTGCCGAGGATCTCGAGAGATTGCACAAGCGGCAAGCCTGACGTGATCATAGTTGAAAGCTGGCGGGTAAAGAGCAGGATCTCAACATTCTTAACCTTCTTTTTCGGGTTAAACTTGACTTCCTTTTCCTTGACCTCGGTTGCGGCGGAAAGGACGATCCCGTCTTTTCTCAAGGCGCCGCGCAACTGCTCGACCGACGCGGCCTTTGCGGTGCCCTTTTGTGTTGCGCCCGAAGATGTCTTCCCTTCCCATTGATATTGGGGCATGATTCAATAATACATGATAAAATATTTTTTGCAAAGAAAAAATTACATTAACACGTGCTTGGTCGCATAAGTTCTTTTATGCTCTTAAGTTTTAGCTGATAAGTTTTTATAATTGTTGGATAAAATAGGGGGTTCCGCGATTCCGGTACGAGGCGCAGAACCCCCGGAACGCTTCTTTACTGGCGTATAACGGCATAGAAGGTCGAATTGTCTCTCTGGATAAGCATAACGATACCTTCCTTGATGCTGGAATTTTTCAAGGCACTCTTGAATTCGACGACGCTGCGCACCGGCCTTCTCCCTATCTCTCTGATGACGTCTCCCGAACGGATGTCGGCATCCTGGGCAGGGGACCCGGGCAGAACATCGGTGACAATAACGCCCCGTACATCTTTTTTCAGGTTCAGGTGCTTGGCTATCTCCGGCGTGATGTCCTGGACGACGAGCCCGATGTCCTTTTCGATCTCGCTCTTTTTCGCCTTAAGCGCTTCATCCTGGAGCTCGCCTACGACCACGTTGACTTCCATCTGCTTTTTGTTCCTGATGAGGACGATCTTTGCGGTCTTGCCTATCTCCGTCGCTGCGACGAGGCGGGGCAGCGTGTCATTGTCTTTGACCTTTTTGCCGTTGTACGAGACGATGAGGTCCCCTCTCTTGATGCCGGCCTTTTCGGCGGGGCTGTTTTCCATGACATCGGCGACGAGTGCACCTTCGGACTCCGTTATGCCCAGGCTCTTCGCGATCTCGGGGGTTATCCTCTGGATGACTATCCCGAGCCAGCCGCGCGCCACTTTACCCTTGGTTTTCAGCTGCGTGAGCATGTCGCGCGCAACGTTGATGGGGATGGCAAAGCCGATCCCCTGGCCCCCCGACACGATGGCCGTGTTGATGCCGACCACTTCGCCTTTCAGGTTGAGCAAAGGGCCCCCGCTGTTTCCGGGATTGATCGAGGCATCCGTTTGAATGAACTCATCATACGGGCCTGCCCCGATGATCCGTCCTTTGGCGCTCACGATCCCGGCCGTAACGGTATGCTCGAGGCCGAACGGGTTGCCTATCGCAACGACCCAGTCCCCTACCTGCAGGGCCTCTGAATTCCCGAGAACGGCAACCGGCAAAGACTGCCGGACATCGATCTTGATAAGCGCTATATCGGTCTTCGGGTCGCGGCCGATAATCTTGGCATCGTACTCTTTTTCATCCGAGAGTTTTACCTTGATGGTGGACGCCTTCTCGACGACGTGATTATTTGTCAGGATGTACCCTTCCCTGTCGATGATAAAACCCGATCCCAGGCTGCGCTGCTTGTACTCCCGGCGGGGCCCGTTCCCGAAAAATTTGTCAAAAAAATCGTCGCCGAAGAAATCCTTGAACGGGTTGTTCGGGCCGACGAAAGGCCCCTGAACGCCCGGGCCTTTTATGACGGCCGTCGTGCTTATGTTGACTATGGACGGCTTGGCCTGGTTGACAAGGCCCGCAAAAGACGGCAGCCCGTTGCTCATTGCGGATACGTTCCTCACGTTCTGGGCAACCTCGGGCGCCGGCCGCTTATCGGTACCCACCTGCGCCCTCACATATGCGAAGCCAAAGGCCGCAATGATCAGAATACAGACGGTTACAATAAGTCGTTTGTTCTTCATACAAAAACCTCCATCAAGACATAGGTAATTTAATAGTGAAAAGACTTCCCGCGGCAGGGGTCGATTCGACCTCGATCGTCCCGCGATGGGCCTGTGCGATCCACTTGCTTATCGACAGGCCGAGGCCGCTGCCGCTGGCGCGCTTGCGCGACCTATCCGCGCGGTAAAATCTGTCAAAGATGTACTTTATGTCGCCGGACGATATGCCCGGTCCGTTATCCTTTACGTTTATGCAGGCGTAGCCGTTCTGCTTATGCGACGACACGGCCACATACCCGCCGCTGTGCCCGTACTTTATACCGTTTTCGACGATGTTCGTGATCATTCTCCTGAGCTTGAGCTCGTCCCCGATTATCCTGATGTCGTCGAGGTCCCTCGCTATTATTTCCACGCCTTTGTTCTCGCCGAAGATCTTCATGTTGAGGCAAACATCCGCCAAAAGGTCCCGGAGGTCGACCTTCTCGAGGTTCAGGCGGATGTCCTTCGTCTCTGCCTTTGAAAGCAGGAGCAGATCGTCTATGATGCGGCTCATCCTGTCGATCTCCTCGAGGTTGCTCTGAAGCGATTTCTTGTATTCCTCGTTCGTCCTTTCTTTCCTCAAGGCCAGTTCGGTTTCGCCCTTCAATATCGTGAGCGGCGTTTTCAGTTCGTGGGACACGTCAATGCTGAACTGGTTGATCCTCTGGAAAGAATCCTTAAGACGGGCGATCATTGCGTTGAACGTCTCGGCGAGGCGGCCAAGCTCGTCCTTGCGGCCTTTGAGCTCGATCCGCTCGTCAAGGTTGCTCGATGTTATCTTGACGGCCGTCCTGCGTATCTGGTCGACCGGCTTCATGGTCTTTTTTGCCATGAAGTACCCGACAACTATCGTTCCGCCCGTGGCGGTGATAATGCTGACTATCATTATTATAAGAAGCCGTTTCATCGTGTCCTCGAATTCTTCGAGCGATGAACCCACCTGGACGATACTTGTCACTTTCTTGTTCTCGAGGATCGGCATCGTGATCATGCGCAATCTCGGCCGCGCCGTCTCTATCGTCTCGTAGACGATTTCCCCTCTGAGGGCCCTTTCAAGAGTGGTAAAGCTCACGGGCACCGCTTCAGCCTCGAGGTCGTTGAGCCTGGCCCCGATCTTCCCGGACGCATCGATGATCTGAATGAACTTTCCTTTTGGCTTCTTGCCGAGGGTATTTTCGAGATAGCGCTCGAAATTGCCGAAAAGGCTCTGGCTGTGTGTTTCCGTCATTGAGGAGGACAGGACCTCAGCAATGGATTTTATCTTGTGGTCGATGCTTTTCTGAAGGCTGCTCTGGAAATACATATAGACAAAACCGCAGAAGGTCACGAGTATCAGCGCAAGGATGCCGCCATACCAGAGGGTCAATTTCCATTTGATGGGGAGGTTAAGGCTTTTCATTATCTTCTTTGAGGATGTAACCGACCCCTCGGACCGTGTGTATGAACTTTCTGTCCGTCAGGAGTTCGATCTTCTTTCTCAAAAAATTGACGTAGACATCCACTATGTTCGAAGAGTCGTCCTGGCTTTGCCATGCGTATTCAGCCATTTCTTTGCGCGTGAGCGGTCTTTCATGATTGCGCATCATGTATTCCATGATGAGGAACTCTTTCTCGGTAAGTTCCGTCTCTTTATCCCCGATCGACAGCCTCCTGTTGTAAGGATTGAGGACCATTTCCCGGTATTCGAGGGTGAGCGGGACGGGCTTGCGGCTTCTCCTTAAGAGTGCGCGGATTCTTGCAAGAAGCTCGTCGAAAGAGAAAGGTTTGGTGAGGTAATCGTCGCTGCCGGTATCGAGCCCTTTTATGACGTCTTCCTTCGTGCTCTTGGCGGTGATGATCAGCACGGGGGTCTCGATCTCCTGCCGGCGCATCCTTTTCAGGACCTCGAGCCCGTCAATCTCGGGTATCATGAGATCGAGAAGCACGATGTCGTACTCCGCCGATGTGATGAGGTCGAGGCCTTTTTTGCCGTCCTCCGCCACCTGGACGGTGTATCCTTCCTCTTCAAGGCCTCGCATGATAAAATTCGAAACCTTGACCTCATCTTCAACAACGAGAACTTTCATTACGACTATAATATAGTACAAATTCGCCTGTTGTACAATTTTTCGTTCTTTCCCGTGGGGCCGCTGATGCTTAATTTCTTTGACAAAACAAAGGGGATGCTATTTAGTATTGTGTTCCGAACCCAGATATTTGCCGGCAGCTGGCACATAAAAGAAATCCAAATCGTATTCAGGGAGGACTAAGGACCATGACCCTTCTCGAGGCCTACATCATCACTTTTACCGCGAGCTTCTGCAGCCTTGTCATCGAAATGGTGGCCGGGCGCATCCTGGCGCCGTTTGTCGGTGTCTCCATATATACATGGACGAGCATCATCGGGGTTATACTCGCAGGCATCAGCATCGGTGCTTTTATCGGAGGCAAGCTCGTCGACCGGTTCCCCAACCGCAAGACTCTCGGATGGCTGCTCCTTATCTCGGGGATATCAGCCCTTACGATCATTCCCCTTACGACCGCGGTGGCCGCATACAGGTTCCCCGTTTCGCTCATGATGCGCATCTTCATCATCACGTCGATTATCTTTTTCATACCGGGCTGTGTCCTCGGCACCATATCACCGGTCGTGGTCCGCCTTACCTTGAAAAATCTCGAGAATGCCGGGAACACTATCGGGAAGATCTATGCCCTGTCCACCCTCGGCGCTATAATCGGGACCTTCGTGACCGGTTTCTTCCTCATTTCGTGGATGGGCACCAGGACCATCGTTCTTGTCATGGGCATTATCCTGATACTTGCGTCCCTGCTTTCCGGCTCGCTTTTCCGGAAAAAAGCCGGCATGGCCATCTTCATCATCATTGCCGCCCCGTGTATTTTTCTTGTCCAGACATACCTTTACAACGTCCCCTTGAGCGGCAAGACCTATTACTATAAAGAAAGCGACTATTACACGATCAAGCTCTCGAAAACAATGAGCTCCGACAGGGAGACGGAGCTCGACGCCATGGTGCTCGACAACCTCATCCACTCGTACGTGAACCTCAAGGACCCGACGCACATCGAATATGAATACGAGCGCATCTATGCCGATGTCCTCAAGTGGAAGTTCGACCGGGACCAGGCCTTTAAGAGCCTGACGATCGGGGGAGGGGGCTACACCTTTCCCCGCTACATGGAGGTGACGTACCCGAAAGCCCACATCGATGTCGTTGAGATCGACCCGCATGTGACGAAGGTCGTCTACGACCACCTGGGGCTCCCGAAGGACACGCGGATCGTCAGCTACAACACGGACGGCAGGTGGTACGTCATGAACTGCAAGGAAAAATACGATCTTGTATTTACCGATGCCTACAATGACATATCGATCCCCTACCATCTCACAACAAAGGAATTCCTCCAGCAGATCAAGGACACGATGAACCCCGGCGCAATCCTCATGTCGAACATCATCGACAATTTCCAACGGGGGCTTTTCCTCCCGTCATACATCAAGACCCTCCGCGAGGTGTTCGGGCAGAAGAACGTCTATCTCATTTCGGTCACGCCCAACTTCAGGAATGTCCGGATAAGCACGTTTATTGTCATTGCCGGGAACGGCGGTTTCGATATCGGGAGCTTCCAGGCGTTCCTGAAGCAGAAGCTCGGCCACCGCGCAACGTCAGCTGTCGTGCCTGACGAGCTCATGGACGAGTTCATCAACCGGAAGGATGCGATCGTGATCCGGGACGACTATGCCCCCATCGACAACCTCGTCGCCCCGGTATTCGAGGAGCGGTTCGGGTACAACAGGAAAAGCTGAAAAAGACGGGCAATGGGCTATAGGCAATAGGAAATCTTTTTCGTCTTTGCCCATTGCCTATAGCCTATTGCCTATTTCCTTTGTTTCATTTACAATATTGTTCAGGCGGGCATAACTCAGCTGGTAGAGTGCAAGCTTCCCAAGCTTGATGCCGCGGGTTCGAGCCCCGTTGCCCG
>CALMFJ010000163.1 GCA_937862865.1 uncultured Pseudomonadota bacterium
CGTTCTGCGTTCTACGTTGTTTCATTCCCGGGAAATACGGAAGTGCGTCATCCCGGCGCTGTACCGGACACCCCCTACCCGTCATCCCGGCGCTGTACCGGACACCCCCTACCCGTCATCCCGGCGCTTGACGCCGGGATCCAAGGTTTTGTTCTTATCCTTGTCCATTCCTTTCATCTTCCTCAAAAAAACCAAAAGAAGAACCTTGGACCCCGGTGTCAAGCACCGGGGTGACGGATCCTCTGTTGAAATAGCATATGAGAAAATAATTACGACACGGTCTCCATGCCCGGGATGACGGCAGGGGGTGCGCCGGAATGATGACTTTCCCTGTATTTACGGGGAATGAAACAACGCAGAACGCAGAACGCAGAACGCAGAACGTCTTTTAAATGTAGTTCTCCAGCAGCAGCGAAATGGTTTTCTCCACGCTTCCGGGTTCTTTTTCTTCCATTTCGCGGATCGATTTCTTGATACGGAAAGAGGTGAGCTCGTCGCCCAGTTCGTCGAGCCTGCGGTAAATGCCCGATCGCCTGCCGAACCTGTACACGAGCCTTTCTTCCTCCGGCAGGCTGAAGTAGCGGTCTATCGTATCGAGAAATTTCTGTTTGTCGGAAGGCAGTCTGCCGTCGATCTCCTCGAGCAGGTTGAGGATGTGATCGCTTTTTACATAGCTCGTGATACCGGTAAGATTATCGATAAGGAGCCGCTCCTCTCTGAGGACGTCCTCTTCGTCGGGAAGGAGAAAATCTTTTTCTTCCAATTTCTGGTACAGGGGCATGGTCTTTAAGACCTTGAGCGTCCGGAACCGGATGAAATCAGGGTCGATCTTGTTGAGAAGGCCTGCGGTGTCTAAAGCATGCTCCTTCCACCACTTTTTCCCGCCGAGGCCCAGAACAACGTATTCGGACAGTTCGATGCCGGCGTCCTTGACCTTTTTACCGCAGAGGATATGGTCGTCCCGGGTCGCCCCTTTCTGCATGTACCCGAGGACCCCTTCGTTTCCCGACTCAAGGCCCACATGCAGCCGCGTGAGGCCGGCGTCCTTCATTTTCTTCAGGTTCTCCAGGGAAACGTTCCGGGCCAGAGTGCGGGCCCTGGCATAGCTTGTTACCCGGTCAATTGTGGGGAAGACCTCTTTGAGGTATTTCACGGCGTCGATGAAAACATCGGCCTTCGTGGCGAGAGAGTTCGCATCCTGGATAAAAACGTTCTTGCACCCGAAATACATCCATACCGCGACGGATTTATAACCCTCGTTGATGATATGACTGTCAAACACCCCCTCGACCAGGGCGTCGGTGATCTTTCCGCCGAAACCCTTTTTCCACGACAGCTCCCGTATGTCGTCCTGGATCGCCTTGATGGTGTCTATATCCGATCTGATCTCATCCAGAGTACGTTTTTCAAAACGTTTCCCTTTGTAGGTCTGGCAAAAGAGGCACTTGTTCCATGTGCAGTTTCTCGTGAACCGTACGAGAAGACTGTATGCTTCGTTAGGCGGCCGTATCGGCCCTATCTCGTATCTGAGCGGGCGTGCGCTCATTCCTTGTCGACATGGACGGCAAATGCCGGAGTCGAAGCCTTCCCCTGCACTTTCTTTCTCCTCGGGTTCTGGGCTGCTTTCTTTCTCTTTCTTTTCAGTTCGGTTTTCTTAGACAGAGACGGCATATCTTCTCCTCCCGTTTGTTTTTTCGTCAACATACCATATAATATCAGCTATTTTCAAGGTCACCCCGGCGTATGCGGGTAAAAATGATATATAGAATCCGTATTTAAATGGTGGTATAATAATATCTTAGTCATATTATGCATCAGAACGACCCCATAAACGAAGATTACTATCGTACGATCTTCGAGAACATCCCCGTCGGTGTGTGCATCACATCCATGGACGGCAGGATCATAGCGTATAATTCGATGCTCCAGCGAATAACGGGGTATACACGCAAGGAAATGTCGTCCCTGAACATTGAAGCCTTCTACGCAACCCCCGCCGACAGGAAGCTCGTGCTGCAGCACATCAAGAATAAGGATGTCCTCAGGGAATACTATATCGACCTGAAACACAAGAACGGCCGGATGTTCCATGCGGTCATCAGCCTTATAAAATATCAGCACGGCGGAGAAAAGAGCATCCTGACGGTTATACAGGACATAACCGAACAGAAGAAGACCAAAGACGCCTTGACCGATTCCGAACGCCGGCTTATGGACATCATCAATTTTCTTCCGGATGCGACATTTGCGATCGACACCGGGGGGCGGGTCATCACGTGGAACAGGGCAATGGAAGAATTGTCCGGCATAAAGGCGGTCAATATACTCGGCAAGGGCGACCACGAGTACGCCATACCTTTCTATGGCCGGCGGCAGCCGCTGCTCGCCGATTTTGTCCTGCGGCCCGACAGGGACGCTGAAAAAAGATATTCCTTTATCGCGAAGGAAATGGACCGGCTCGTCGCGGAGCCCGTCGAACCCCTGATGATCCGGGGAAAGCTCACGTACATCTGGGCCAAGGCGAGCCCGATGTATGACATCGACGGCACAATGACGGGCGTCATACAATCGGTCAGGGACGTTACCGAGCAAAAGGAAGCCGAGGAAAAGCTCAGGGAATCTGAAGAAAGGTACAGGACCGCGATAGAAAATTCCAATGACGGGGTCGCCATAGTCCGGGGAAACGTGCATCTCTACGTGAATCAGCGTTTCTGCCAGATATTCGGGTTTGATTCCCCTGACGAGGTCATCGGCCAAACCCATATGAAGACGATCCATCCCGACGATCTCGAGAGGGTCCGGCTTATCAACAAAAAAAGGCAGCGCGGCGAGGAAGTCCCTGACAAATACGAGGCAAGGGGCGTGCGCAAGGACGGCAGGGCCGTCTACATCGAGGTTTCCGCAACGGGCACGACATTCCGCGGCGAGCCGGTGACTCTGGCATATATCCGGGACATCACGGAACGCCGCATGGCAAGCGATGCGCTCAGGGACAGCGAGATGCGGTTTCGTGCGATCTTCGACAACGCCTACGACGCCATCTTCCTCCTCGACGGTCAGCTGTTCATAGACTGCAACAGAAGGGCGCTTGCCATGTTCGGGGGAACAAAAGAGGAGGTCCTCGGAAAGTCGCCGTTCGACCTGTCTCCCCCCACCCAGCCGGATGCCGGCAGTTCCCGCCAGGCTGCCATCCAACACATGAAGGCGGCCCTTGAAGGCAAACCCCAGATCTTCCCCTGGACCCACAGGCGCCTCGACGGGACCGATTTCGACACCGAGGTCACCGTGAACTCCCTCGAACTGGCCGGAAAAATATACCTCCAGTCGATCGTACGTGAGATCGCACCGCGCAGCGCGTAGGACCCGGGAAAACCGTTCCGCGTTCTGCGTTCTGCGTTCTGCGTTAAAAAGATCAAAGACACTGGCTTCCCGCTACGCGGGAATGACAACTTTTCCCTATATTTTCCATGAATTAATCAACGTAGAACGCGGAACGCAGAACGCGGAACGGTTTTCTACCGTAGAACGCGGAACGCGGAACGCAGAACGTTTTTTTTGCCGCAAAACGACATAATATTTCATTTGAAATGTCTGTAATTATATGATATTTTAGAAACTCATTAAATTCGCACGCCTTTCAATTGATGTCAGGGTGCAGGCGACTGCCTGGCTTTAAGATGCGAAAGGCGGAGGGAAAAACCAGGAGGATACATGTCTAACCTTACCATCAAACAATTGCTGGAAGATGGCGTTCACTTCGGTCATCAGACCAAGAGATGGAACCCGAAGATGAAACCGTACATCTTCGGCGCCCGGAACGGCATCTACATCATCGACCTTCAGAAGACGCTCAAGATGTTCAAGGAGGCCTACAACTTCGTGAAGGAGATAGCGTCCCGAAACGAGTACATCCTGTTTGTCGGCACCAAGAAGCAGGCGCAGGAAGCCATCCGCGAAGAAGCGGGGCGCTGCGGGGCCTTTTACGTCAATAACAGGTGGCTTGGCGGCACGATGACCAACTTCCAGACGATCGAAAAGAGCATCGACCGCCTGCGCAAGTATGAAGAACTGAAGCAGAGCGATATTTACAAGGTCCTTCCGAAGAAAGAAGCGATCGGCATCGAAAAGGAAATTGATAAACTCGAAAGGAACATAGGCGGCATCAAGGGAATGGAAAGGCTCCCCGGTGCGATCTATGTCGTCGACCCCAAGAAGGAATACATCGCCGTCAACGAGGCGAAGAAACTCGGCATTCCCACCATAGGCATCGTCGATACGAACTGCGACCCCGATGATATCGACCTCGTCATCCCGGGCAATGACGACGCCATCCGCGCTATCAAGCTGATAACGGCCCGGATCGCGGACGCGGTCATGGAAGGCAGGGCCCTGTACGTCGAGGAATTTCAGGCCAAGGACGAAGGGCCGTCCGAAGATCTCAAGCCCTTTATCGACGAGAGCATACTGGAAGAAGAAAAATACGACGAGTACGAAGCATAAAGAGCTGAGGAGGATTTTCCATGGATATCACTGCTGATACGGTAAAAAAACTGCGTGAAAAGACCGGCGTAGGCCTCATGGACTGCAAAGAGGCGTTAAAACATACGAATGGCGATATGGAGAAGGCGGTAGACTACCTTCGCGAGAAGGGCCTCGCCAAGATGGCGAAGAGAATGGGCCGGGTGGCATCCGAAGGCTCCATCGCCTCATATATTCACACCGGCGGCAAGGTCGGAGCGATAGTTGAGATCAACTGCGAGACCGATTTCGTCGCGAAGACGGACCAGTTCCAGAATTTTGTCAAAGACGTTGCCATGCAGATAACGGCTTCGAACCCCCTGTACGTCAAGCGCGAGGACATACCCCGGGACCATATCGACAGAGAAAAGACCATCTACAGGAACCAGGCCCTCGAATCGGGCAAACCGGAGAAGATCATCGACAAGATCGCCGACGGCAAGCTGGAAAAATTCTACCAGGAAGTGTGCCTCGTCGAACAGACATTCATCAAGAACCCTGACATCACCATCAAAGACCTGCTGGAAGAGCTTCTCGTGAAGACCGGTGAAAAGATAGTGATCAATCGTTTCGTCAGGTTCCAGCTGGGCGAAACGCTTCAGGAGTAGGATGAGATACAAGAGGATTCTCCTCAAATTGAGTGGTGAGGTCCTCCAGGGCAGCGCCGGGCACGGGATAGACCAGGCCACCGTTAACGAGATCGCCGAAGAGATACGGGATGTCCGCAACCTCGGCGTCGGGATCGGCATAGTCCTCGGGGGCGGCAACATATACCGGGGAAAGACGGGCGAAAAGGAAGGTGTCGACAGGGTTACCGGGGATTACATCGGTATGATCGCCACCGTGATAAACGCACTCGTGCTTGCGGATACCCTGAACAAGCTCGGGGCCCCCGCGGTGGTCCAGACCGCCCTCAACCTTGAAAAGATCGCGGAGCCCTACGATCACGCGAAGGCCATCGGCCATTTCAATGACGGCAGGATAGTCATTTTTGCGTGCGGCACCGGAAACCCCTATTTTACGACGGACACGGCCGCGGCGCTCAGGGCCGTCGAGACCAGAGCGGACATCGTGATGAAGGCCACCAAGGTGAACGGTGTCTACGACAAGGACCCCGAGGCCCACAAAGACGCGGTCTTCTATCCCGAGATCACGTACAGCGAGGTGCTTGCCAGAGATCTGCAGGTCATGGACCTCACTGCCATCACACTGTGCAAAGAGAACAATATCCCGATCGCCGTGTTCAACATCCGCGTGAGGGACAATATCAAAAAAGCAGTCCTCGGTGAAGCCATAGGTACAATAGTGAGGAGGTAGCCGTATGAGCACCGATGTTATGAACGAACTTGAAGACAAGCTGAAAAAATCGCTCGCTGCGCTGAAAAAAGATTTCTCAAAGCTCCGTACCGGCGTCGCATCGGTCTCTCTGCTGGAAGATATCAAGATAGATTATTATAAACAGCCCACCCCGCTCAACCAGGTCGCCACCATCGGCGCCCCGGATTCGCGCACGCTCACGATACAGCCATGGGACAACAGCGTGATCAGCGAGATCGAAAAGGCCATACAGAAATCGGACCTTGGCGTGAACCCCATGAACGACGGGAAACAGATACGGCTTTCCTTCCCGAAACTTACCGAAGAGAGGCGCAAGGAGCTCACGAAGCTCGGCAGCAAGATGCTCGAGGGCACCCGCGTTGCCATGAGAAATGTCAGACGGGACATCAATGAAAAGCTCAAGAAGCTGGAAAAAGATAAGGCGATTTCCCAGGACGACCTCAAGAAAAAACAGGACGACGTCCAGAAGATGACCGACAGGTATATAGAGATGGCGGAACGATCTTTTTCTGAGAAGGAAAAAGAGATCCTGTCTATATAAACGGCAATTGATGAAAAAAACGCTTCCCGATAGACTGCCCACCCATGTGGCCATTATCATGGATGGAAACGGCAGGTGGGCAAAACAACAGAAGCTCAAGAGGGTCGAGGGTCACAGGGTCGGCATCGATTCCGTACGGAACATTACCGAGGCCTGCTGTGACTTCGGCATCCCGTACCTCACCCTGTACGCATTTTCAAAAGAAAACTGGTCGCGCCCGAAAGAAGAGGTCAGGACCCTCATGTTCCTCCTCGGCCTGTACCTCGAGAACGAGCTGCCGTTCATGATGAAAAACGGCATTCGTTTCAACATAGTCGGCGAGAGAAAAGATTTCTCGAAGGCGCTGCAGGCCCAGTTTGACCACGTGATCAACGAGACAGCGGGCAACAAGAACGTTCTCCTCACCATCGGCTTGAGCTACAGCGGCCGCAAAGAGATCGTCAGGGCCGCGCGGTTGATAGCGGAGGACGTGAAAAGCGGCCGCATCAAGAGAATAGACGAACGCACATTCAAGAAATATCTCTATGCCCCCGACATACCCGATCCCGACCTTCTCATACGCACGAGCGGCGAGATGCGGGTATCCAATTTCCTCCTCTGGCAGATCGCTTACACAGAGATCTATGTCACCGATATCCTCTGGCCGGACTTTCGTAGAGAGGCGTTTCTCGACGCCCTGAAGGATTTTGCAAAGCGCGAGCGAAGGTTCGGGAACATAAAGGAATTTTGATTGGGCGAGCTGAAGAAACGGGTCATTACGGGCATCTGCCTGGCACCGGTCGTTGCCCTCCTTTTTTATTTCCTGCCCGCAGGGTGGCTTCTTCTCCTCCTCCTCGCCGTCGGGGCCATAGCAGTGCATGAGGCCGCCGCCCTCACGGATGCCCCGATGAAGCCGATCGTCGCGGTCCTCGTCATTGCCGGCGCCCTTCCCCTTTTTCAAGGGCGCTATCAGCACTACCCTCTCTGGGTCATGGCCTCGGTCCTCGTCATGATCTTCATAAAGATCTTCGACAGGAAATCCCCCGTTGAGACGGCCAACCGGGAGATAACGGGCCAGGCAGCGGTCATTCTTTTCGGCAACGCCTTTATCCTTGTCCCGTTCTTCTACCTGTACCTGCTCAAAAAAGAGGGCGCCCTCTTCCCGTTCATACTTCTCCTGTCAATCTGGGCCAGCGACACCTTCGCGTACTTTATCGGGAAGAATCTCGGGAAACACCGGCTCGCACCGCAGATAAGCCCGAAAAAGACGGTCGAAGGCCTCGCCGGATCGGCCCTCGGCTCCCTTGTCGTCATTGCGGCATTTCATACATATCTCGGTTTCGGCTTATACACGGCGCTCGCCGTCGGGATAGCCGCCGGCATCCTGGGGCAGGCGGGAGATCTCATGGAGTCGGCCTGTAAACGGGTCTTTAAGATCAAGGACTCTTCGGGCCTCATCCCCGGGCACGGCGGTATCCTGGACCGCATCGACAGTTTCATATTTACGGCGCCTTTCCTGTATTCCTGCATTCTATGGACGCGATGATACCATGAAGAAAAAGGTCCTTATCCTCGGTTCAACAGGCTCGATCGGCACTTCGACGCTCAGCGTCATCGCGAACGACCCGGCGTCCTTTGAGGTTTGCGGTCTCGCATGCGCGAGCAATATCGACCTTCTCAATGAACAGATAGACCGTTTCAGGCCGGCTGACGTCTGTTTCTTTAACGGCGAACGCAAAGACGGGGTGGACCCCCGCGGGGCCCGGCTGTACACGGGCATAGAAGGCATGAAGGAGATGGTCCGCGGGGACGCCGACATCGTCGTCAACGCCCTGCCGGGCTCGATCGGCCTCGAGCCGACGATCGAGGCGCTCACCTGCGGGAAAACGCTCGCCCTCGCCAACAAGGAAAGCCTCGTCATGGGCGGGAGGATGATCAGGAAGATCATTGCGGATAAGGGGGCTGAGCTCATCCCCGTCGACAGCGAGCACTCGGCGGTCTACCAGCTCCTCAAAGGCGTCGATAACGGCGACGTGAGGTCAATCATCCTGACAGCGTCGGGCGGGCCGTTCAGGAAATTCGACAAGGGAGCCCTGGAGGGCGTAAAGCCG
>CALMFJ010000164.1 GCA_937862865.1 uncultured Pseudomonadota bacterium
TGGGAGATCGTTCAACGGCAGGACAACGGACTCTGACTCCGTGAATCAAGGTTCAAATCCTTGTCTCCCAGCCATAATAATTTCGAGGGGTTAGCCAAAAGAAGGCTACCCCCTTTTTATTACCCCCTCGATTTTATCCCGCATGATCCCGCACAGCCCGAAAAGTCCTAATGAGTTGTGCATGACACCACATTAACACCATAATGAAACCCCATTGCTTTTTCTGAAAGTAGTGCTAGTATGAAAGTATACCAAGGTTTTAGGCGGTTCGTTTTGACAAAAAACTACAGTCACTGCTGGAAGTTCAGACAATATCCCGGTCTAAGAGAAAAACACGAGACCAAACCCATGCGGAAAAGACAAATTGGAATCTAGGGTCTAACGAACAACCTGTCCCTTAAAAAGGTCGGGATCATGCTCGTCCAAAAGGGTAATACGACGGGAAGGCGTATTTTGCACGGCCTGAGACTTCGGGATATGCTTGTCACGACCATGGTCGCAACGACCCTGGTTCTCGCTTGCATCCACCAGCACGACCGGGTGTTTGCCGGTTCGGCCACCAAAAAGGTCCAGGTAACTGCCAGGGTTGTCGCCCACTCCCATATGACGGTGCTTTACCAGATATCCAAGGTCAGGATAACACGGGCCGATATCAAACGGGGATATGTCGACATCGGGTCTGCATCACGTTTCGCGGTACACAGCAACAACCCCCAGGGATACATCCTCATATTTCGGGTGGCCGCCATGCCATTCAAGACTGTCCACGTGAAAGGGAACGGAACCGACGCCTATCTCGACGGTGGCCAAAGTTTTGTACGAAGGCCCTACTTCAGGGGTACGGAGGCGGTTGAGTTCAGTTTTCAACTGATCCTATTGGAAGATGTACAGCCCGGTGTATACGCTTGGCCCGTCGATATTGGAATCATCGATGATCGTGGTGCTTAGGATATATCTGCGGTGCCCCCGGAGATGTCACCACACTCGTACTTAACGAGAATAAGACGCCGGCATCACAGAAATTTACCGGTAAAAGAGTGAGACGACCGTGAATCCCTCCCCCGGCCCGGCGCCTTTGGCATAGTGGAGCGATCCGGTCCGGTAGTCGGGCCATTCCCAACCGTACTCAGATTTGTCTGGGTTACCGGCGCGAGGCGAGCCTATCACGCGTTTGACCGCGGGCACCGGCTGGTCCTGGCGGGCCTCCCGCAGGATCTTTTCCACGTCGGCCGCGACCTCTCCCGCCGCAGCCCCCGCCCCGAGCATCAGGATCATTATGGACAATCCAAATGCACATCCGAACAAGATGTTCTTTGCTGCTTTTTTTCTCCTATTGCCCATCACCCGTCTTCATCCCCCCATCACCCGTCGTTTTCAATATCTTCTTCATCTTCTCGATGATCCACGGCGATTCCATCTCCGTTACCCCGAGGAAAAGATACGAAAAATTATCCGCGAGTATCTCCTCGGGATGGATCGTATAATCGGTATTCTGCCCGATCTGTTCATAAAGGTCCTGCAATTCCTCTTCTTTGTACAGGGCCATGTCTTTGTCTTTCAGCATGACGAGTCTGTTCCCCGGGTTCTTTATTCGAGCAACGGAGATATACGCCGTCTGGAGATAGTCGAATAACCTGTCGCCATCCCGCTTGCTGTATGTGTCGAGCTGGGAATAGAGCAGGGGAAGGGCAATGATATCGGCCTTGCCCGCCTTTACCTGAATGCAATATTCATTAAGCGGAGCATCCGGATTGGTAATGCGCCGGCTGTCGAGGCTTTTCGGAAGGGCGTACGCAGGGCACCTCCTGAAACCTATGATACCATAAAGATCGTTCTTGAGATGCTTGTTCTGCCGGGTAATAACGTGGAAAAGCTCGTGGGAGAATAGTTTATACAAAGCGACCAGGTCAGATGTGACAAGTCTGCGGGGAAATACGATCCCATTGCCCCGGGTATAGGCCGCGCCGCCTTCCTCATCGCCCGTTGTTTTTATCAGGTAGACCGTATCGGGCAAATAGGGCGCATATGCCTCAAGTTTCGGCGCCAGGGTGTCAAGGATCCTCTGTATCTGCTCCCTGTCCTCTTTCTCCCATGCGACAACATTGTTCCCGACGAATTTCAGGAATTCATCGACCGGTACGGGTTTCTCGGAGCGCATCCGGACAGCCCTGTCAAGGGGGCTCATATTGTCGATAAAATCGTCCCGGGCGGTCAGTACCGTCTTTCCCTCTTCTTCGGAAGCAAAAATGAAAACAGGCTTTCTATCCACCGCCCATGCGGATGTGCACAGACCAAGACTTATGATGCATACGTAGAATACAGATCTCTGGAAAAGGGACATAAACGCTCCTTATGCACTGCGGAAAAAAACCTCAACCGATCGAATATATCATGTCATGAAAAGATTCTTCGTGGCGAAATTGGGATCGCTTGTCAGGTTGACCCCGATCCTCCTCAGCCCGGCTTCGTCCCCGGGAGTCGGTATATGCGTCATATGGACTTCACAATCCTTCAGGTCCTTCAATTTCTCAAGCGCGAGGTTCGCCGCAGGATTGGTCATCGTGCTTACGCTCAATACGATAAGGGCCTCTTCAAGGTCGAGGCTCACCGAGCTTTCGTTCAATATGCGGGTCTTCAGGTTTCTCACCGACTCCGTCACGTAGTCAGGCAGGAGTGCAAGCTGATCGGGTATTCCTGCCAGGTGCTTGATCGCATGAATGACGAGGCTCGTCGCGGCGTGCATTAAGGGTGAATTGCTGCCCGTCACAATTGTCCCGTCTTTAAGTTCAATAGAGGCACCGCAGTATATCCCTTCGTTACCCTTGTTGGTGGTTTGCGCGGCAAGCGCGGCATCGCGGGCGGGGGCGACCACGGAACGGTCTTCTGCCGAGAGGTTGAACTCCTTCATGTAGAGCTCGACCTTTTGAAAGGTTTCTCTTTCGGCAAAACCCATTGCATATTCGCAGCGGTACCGAAAGAACCTCCTGATTATCTCCTGTTTGGCCGCTTCCCTTATCACCTCGTCGTTCTCAATGGCAAACCCCACCTTGTTCACTCCCATATCGGTCGGTGAACGGTAAAAGCTCTCACCGCCGGTGATTTTCTCCATTATCCGGTACAATACAGGGAAAACCTCGACGTCCCGGTTGTAATTAACCGCCATCTGGCCGTATGCTTCCATGTGGAACGGATCGATGAGATTGAAATCCCGGATATCAGCGGTCGCGGCTTCGTATGCAACATTGACGGGATGCTTCAAAGGCATGTTCCAGACCGGGAACGTCTCAAACTTGGCATATCCTGACCGGATGCCCCGCTTGTGATCATGGTAGAGCTGCGAAAGGCACGTGGCGAGCTTGCCTGAGCCGGGGCCGGGGCCTGTGACGATAACGAGGGGCTTTTCGGAAAAGACGTAGTCGTTGACGCCGTATCCTTCATCGCTCACGATCATGTCCACGTCTGTTGGATACCCCTTCGTGAACCGGTGGGTGTAAACCCTGATGCCGCGCCTCTCGAGTTTGTTTTTGAAATGAACTGCAGCGGGTTGGCCTTCGAACCGGGTGATGACCACGCCGAGAACGTCTATGTCCCAGTTCCTGAGGTCGTCTATCAGTTTCAGCGCATCCGCATCGTATGTAATGCCGAAGTCAGCCCGTATCTTCTTCCTTTCGATATCGCCGGCATATATGCATAAGAGGATATCCGCCTTATCTTTCAGCTTTGAAAGCAGGAGCATTTTCGCGTTCGGGTCATAGCCCGGCAGGACCCTGGCGGCGTGGTAATCATAGAGCAACTTGCCCCCGAATTCCAGGTATAGTTTATTATTGAACCTCTCAACTCTTTCGATGATCTCCTCTGTCTGCAGCCGAAGATATCTCTCGTTGTCAAAGCCGATAGAGGAATTCATTTACACCCCTTTTTGTACTTCGGTCGGGAAGATCGTCTATCTTGCCGATATCTTTGCCCAGGAATCGCGCAGCGTGACGATCCTGTTGAACACAGGTTTTCCGGGCAAGGAGTCTTTCATATCACAGCAGAAATAACCGAGGCGTTCGAACTGGTATCTTTGTTCGGGCTGGGCCCCGCCAAGGCCCGGCTCGACGTATGCAGGGTCGATGACCTCAAGCGAGCCGGGGTTGAGAAGGTCGGCCATCCCGTCCTCGCTTCCCGTGGGGTCGGCAACCTTGAACAACCTGTCATAGAGACGGACCGTGGCGGGCACCGCATCCTCGGCGGCAACCCAGTGTATGACGCCCTCAACCTTCCGGCCGTCCGCCGGGGCTGCATTTTTCGTGTCGGGGTCATATGTGCAATGCAGCTGCCTGATCTCGCCCGTCGCTTCGTCCTTGATCATCGATGCAAAACGGATGACATAGGAGTTCCTCAAGCGGACCTCGCGACCGGGGCCGAGCCTTTTGTATTTCCGGGGCGGGTTTTCCATGAAGTCGTCTTTCTCTATATAGATGGTCTTCGAGAATGGCACCTTTCGCGTGCCCATCTCCGGTTTCTGGGGATGGTTCGCGCAGTCCATATCCTCGGCCCCGTCCTCGGGGTAGTTGTCGATGACCACCTTGAGCGGATGCAGCACGGCCATTGCCCGCGGCGCAGATTCATTGAGGTCCTCACGGACGCAGTGCTCGAGGAGCGCGATATCCACCAGGTTGTCGTTCTTCGCGACCCCGATGCGGGAGCAGAACTCCCGTATCGCGCTTGCCGTGTAGCCGCGCCGCCTCATCCCGGCGACCGTCGGCATGCGGGGATCGTCCCATCCGTTCACGAGCCTGTTCTCTACAAGTTCGATAAGCCTTCGTTTGCTGAGGATGGTGTAGCTCAGGTTGAGACGGGCAAATTCTATCTGCCGGGGTTTCGGGCCGCCGATAAGCTCGTTGACGAACCAGTCGTAGAGCGGCCGGTTGTTCTCGAATTCCAGAGTGCAGATCGAATGTGTTATCCCTTCGATCGAGTCTGAAAGGCAGTGGGCAAAATCGTACATGGGATAGACGACCCATTTGCCCGCCATGCGGTAGTGGCCCGCCCTCTTTATCCGGTAGATCACGGGGTCACGCATGGTGATATTGGGCGATGCCATATCTATCTTTGCCCTCAGGACATGCTGCCCGTCCTCAAATTCCCCCGCCCTCATGCGGGAGAACAGGTCGAGGTTTTCTTCGGCCGGCCTGTCGCGATAGGGGCTGTTCTTCCCCGGTTCGGTCAGGGTGCCCCTGTATTCCCGTATCTCATCGGCACTGAGGCTGCAAACGTACGCCTTCCCCGCCTTGATAAGGTCGATCGCGAACTGGTAGAGCCGTTCGAAGTAATCCGAGGCATAGAACAACCGGTCGTCCCAGTCGAACCCCAGCCACCGGACGTCATCCTGGATCGATCCGACAAACTCCATGCTCTCGCCCGCCGGGTCGGTATCGTCCATGCGGAGGTTGCAGGTGCCTTTGTACTGAGCCGCAAGGCCGAAATTGAGGCAGACCGATTTGGCATGCCCTATATGAAGGTACCCGTTCGGTTCCGGCGGAAAGCGGGTTGCTATCCGGTTGTGTTTTCCTGTTTTGAGGTCATTGTCAATGATCTCGCGGATAAAATCGGTTTGGGTGGAAGCATTCTCCTCGGTCATGGTTTTCCTCGAATGGTTGATCTTCGGGCCACTTTCAGTTTGTGCGTGTGGTCATAAAGTATCAATATTTTTACCATATACGGCCTTCATTAGCAACGCGTTATAATAGAAGTTGAGGCGCGCTTCCCTGACCGCCCCGTATTGCGTTTCCGGTTTGTTTGCTTTATGATTCGTATATGAAACTTCATATCCTGGGCACGGGAACAGCCATTCCGCGCATAGAGAGAGGCTCGTCGTCCTACGTCGTCAGGGCGAAGGGCCTCAACATCCTCATCGATGTCGGCCCCTCGGTCGTCAGAAGGCTTCTCGAGCGGGGTTTTGACGTGGACGATATCGATCTGATCGTCATTACCCATTTCCACGTGGACCACACCGCAGACCTTTCCACGTTCTTCTTCGCATGCAATTACGGAAAGGTGGCGCGCGAGAAACCGCTTACGCTCATCGGAGGGAAGGGGATCGCGCGGTTCTACCAGGCCCTGAGGAAAGTCTACCCCTGGATAGAACCGAAGGCATATGGCCTCACCGTGAAGAGCCTTGTTCATGGGTCTTTTGTGTATAAAGGCATTACGATCACCACGGTCCCTGTCAAGCATAATCCCGAAAGCATCGCCGTCAGGTTCGACGACAGGAGATCGCTGACATTTTCAGGCGACACGGATTTTTCACGGAACCTTATAAGGCTGGCCGACAGAAGCGACCTCCTTGTTGCCGAATGCGCCTTCCCGGAACGTAAGGTAAAAGGGCACCTCAATCTTGAGTCCCTCGATAGGATAGTAAAAAAGGCAATGCCGAACCGCGTCCTGCTCACCCACCTTTATCCCGACTGGGATACATACACGGGCGTCCTTCACGCACCGTACCTCCTCGCCGAAGACGGGATGGAAATAAATATATAGGCAACGGGCGATGGGCAATAGGTGATGGGTAAAGACCGGAGCTATTCTTCCTATCACCCATAGCCCATTGCCTATTGCCTGCATGCTATATATCGTATACAATCCTATTCAGGTTGATCATTCATTTTGAAAAGCAAAGACGCTGGATCCCGGCCAGCCGGGATGACGGCTCGTGGTGAGAATGGCGAAATTCAAGCGGGAGAAGACGGGGCGGTACACCCTTGTTCACAGGGGGGAATGCGGCGATATTGCGGGTTTTGTTAAGAAGGCCATGGACCCGGACCGGAGGTTGGCAGCGGGGCGGGGTGCGCCCGGGGTGTTTGATTTCAAGGGGAAACGATTCGTTTGCCGGCAATATCTCCACGGGGGATGGCTGAGGGGCGTTACGAAAGGAACATTCCTGGGGGAAAAACGAGCCGGGACTGAATTGAGCATCACGGCATATCTTGAGGAGAACGGTTTTCCCGTTGTCCAGGCTCTTGGATATATATCCCGAAAAGGTATCATCACAAACGATCTCTTCTTCGTTACCCTGTTTGTCAACGATGCGCGCGATCTGGTGGAGTATTTGAGAACATCCGACGGGCGGGACCGGTTACGGATGGCGAGAAAAGTGGGCATTTATTTTTTCATGCTTGGCCAGCTCGGTATCTATCACCCCGACCTCCACCTGAAGAACGTGCTTGTCGACCCTTCGGGCCATCTCGTATTCCTGGATTTCGACAAGGCACAGCGCAAGAAACTGACGCTCGACGATTATGAAACAATGTTCTGGCGGCTTGACCGCTATATCCGGAAATACGGCGACGAGTTGGGCGGCCCCGTCACCGACAGGGAGCGGCTTATATTCCTGCGGACTTTCGAGCGCCTGTCGGGGCAGAAGATCATATCGAGAATGGCGGCAGACCGGGGCAGGAAAGAAAGCTCGGCCAGGCTCGGCTGGTTCATCGACCGGGTACTATACAACCGCAAGGAGCCTTGAGCACCGTCGCTTCTGAAACTGCGTTCTCAAGGCCGGCTCGCTGCTGTTTTCGACCCCTTTCAACTCTTATGTCGCCGGTGTTTGCGGTTTGGGCGGCCCCATCTCTGGTGGACCCAGAACCACTCGTCGGGGTACTGACGGATTATATCTTCCAGGAATGCGTTTATCTTGCGGGTGTTCTTCTCAATCAGCTCTTCAATATCACCTTCGCGTTCCATGACGATCGGTTCGCCGCACATGATCGTGTAGCGCAGGAACCCCTTGCGCACGGGGTAGCAGGGTACGACGGGGCATCCCGTCTTCATGCCGAGCATTGCGGTCCCCTTTGATGTCGGGACCTTGTGGCCGAAGAGGTCGACGAAGACTCCCCGGGACCTTTTCTCGCGATGGTCGCCGAGGATGGCTATAATAGCCTTTCTCTTGAGCAGGCGCATGACCTCTTTAGCCGTATTCTCGTTCACGATGATCGTGAGCCCTGTGGATTCGCGCAGACCATTCAAGAATGCGTTGAGACGGATGTTTTTTTTTAAGGGGCGGGCGAGTGCGACGACGGGTTGGTTGAGGAGTTTCGACGTGATCCCCATGATCTCCCAGTTCCCGAAGTGAAAGGTGAGCGCTATAACACCTTGTCCCGAGCCGAGGGTGCGCTCCGCAATGTCCCGCGGTTCAAAGGAAAACCTTCGCGGTACCTCGTCCTCAGGGACAAAGGGCGCCATGAGCAATTCGATCATGTTCGTGCCGAGCTTCTTGAAACAGCTTAGGGCGATCGTGACGGCCTCATCCCGCGTGCGGTCGGGAAACGCCCGCTGTATATTGGTTATGGCGATATTGCGCCGGTTCCGGAGAATGGCATACCCCAGCGAACCGAACAGGCGCCCCGTGGCGGCCTGCACATTTTCCGGCAGCGCTCTTAAGATGTGCTGCAATAGTTTGATGAGGGCAACGAGGAAAAGATCGATATTCACCCGTCCCGTCTAAGGTTTTTCAGGCTTTATGGGAATAGCCTCCGAGATGAGCATTATCGGGATGCCGTCCCTTATAGGATAAAGGACCCCGCATTGCGGGCACGTAAACCCTTCCGGCGATGACGATAAAACCAGATCGCCTTTGCACTTAGGGCAACACAGGATATCGATCAGGTCCTGGCTGATAGGCATGGCCGCTCCTCTTTGATCAATCGTTGTCTTCGCTGTTTTTCTTCATGGCCGGCTCAAGGATATCGCCGAGAGTTGAGAACGCGCCGCCGGTTTCCTCGCGTACCTCGGTTAAGGTCTTCGTTTCCCTTTTCCTCAATACCTTTGTGCTCAGGGCTATTCGTTTGTCCTTTTCGTCGATGTTGAGGACCGCTGCCTGTATCGTGTCATCGAGAGTGAATACCTCGGACGGCTGTTTGCCCTGCAGTTCATCCATCTCAGACACGTGGATGAGGCCTTCCACGCCTTCTTCGATCTCGACGAAAACACCAAAATCAGTGATGCTGGTGATGTGGCCCTCAACCACGTCACCCACAGAATAACGGTTTGAGACCCCCTTCCAGGGGTCTTCCTTAAGGCGCTTCAAGCTCAGCGAGAACTTTTTCTGCGCCTTATCGATATTGAGGACAAGAGCGTCGATCGTCGTGCCCTTCTTGAATTGTTCCTGGGACGTCTTCTTTCTCCGGGACCATGAAAGTTCGGACATGTGGACGAGTCCGTCGATGCCGTTGCCGATGCCGACGAACATACCGAATTCCGTGAAGTTCTTGACCTTGCCCTTCACGATCGAACCAGGGGGGTAATTCGCTTCAAGTTCGTCCCACGGATCGGGGGCCAATTGCTTTAAACCGAGGGATATCCTTTTCTTATCGAAATCTATCTTGAGGACAACAAGTTCGAGCGCATCGCCCTTGTTGACCATTTTCGACGGGTTCTTGAATTTCTTGTCCCAGCTCATTTCGCTGACATGGAGGAGCCCTTCGAGGCCCTGCTCCAGCTCGACGAACGCACCGTACTCTACGATACCGACAACCTTGCCTCTCACTTTCGTGCCGGCAGGGTATTTTTCCTCTATCTTCAGCCAGGGGTCCGTCTTGAGCTGCTTCATGCCGATGGATACGCGGCCCTTTTCCGTATCGATCCCGATGATCTTGACCTTGACCTCGTCGCCTATCCTCAGGTATTCCTTGGGATGCGTGATCTTTCCCCAGGTGATGTCGTTGATATGGAGAAAGCCGTCGACACCGCCGAGGTCGACGAACGCGCCGTAGTCGGTTATGTTCCTGACGAAACCGTAAATTATCTGGCCGTCCTTAACGTTTTTCCAGAACTCCTGCCTCTTCCTGTCGCGCTCCTCTTCAAGGAGGACGCGCCGGGAGAGAATGATGCTGCCTTTCCTGCGGTTCGACTTTATGACCTTGAACTTGAGGGCGCGCCCGACGAACGATGCCGGGTTCTTGACCGGCTTTATATCGACCTGGGACAAGGGCAAAAAGGCGTTGATCCCCACGTCGACGATGAACCCGCCTTTGACCTCGGAGACGATATGGCCTTCCAGGGGTGACCCGTCCTCAAGTGACCTGTCTATCTTTTCCCACGTCTTTATCTCGTCGACGCGTTTTTTCGAGAGCCTTAAAAGTCCGGACTCTTTCTCGCGGCCGACGATCATGACCTCGACCTCGTCATCGACGCTCACGGGGTGTTCGCTGCCTTCTCGGGGAGAAAATTCATGAAGGGGCACTATGCCTTCGGATTTCAGGCCGACATCGATGATGACAGAATCACCGGCGATGTTTATTACCTTTCCCGTCAGTATGTTGCCTTCCTGGAGGCTTTTCATCGACGTTTCGTAGAGTGTCTGCATATCCTCCTGTGTGTTGTCTTTTGGTGCCGTGGGATCTGTCTCTACCATCATCGTGTGCCCCCTAAAAGTTTTTTACGCGCCCTTCAACAATATCTATAATAAGATCGGGTGTTGATGCTCCCCCCGTTAAGCCTACCCGTGATACACTTGTGAACCACTCGGGACGAAGGTCATCGACAGTTTCGATGTGATAAGTGTTTGGCTGGACTTTATGAACGACCTTGTAAAGCTTCGTGCAGTTTGAGCTGTTCTTCCCCCCCACTACCAGCATCATGTCGACTTCGCCCGATAATTCTATCGCTTCATTCTGCCGTATCTGAGTGCTTTCGCAGATCGTGTTGAATATCCTGAGTTCCTCCACTCCGGCGATAAGCTCTTTTACGATCGAAACGAATGTCCCCTTATCGAGGGTCGTCTGACTGACAACTCCGACCTTTTTGGCGGCGAACGTTGTTGGTTCTTGTAGTACAATACCATCATTATCCAGATAACTCAAGACACTTTTGACCTCGGGATGGTTCCTGTCCCCAACGATCACGACCTGATAGCCGCTCTTCTCGAGGTTCCGGGCATGCTTGCGCACCCGCTTTACGAAAGGGCACGTGGTGTCTATCGATTTAAGGCCGCTCTTGCGGACGTATTCCTCTTCTTCCTTTCTTATTCCGTGGGTGCGGAATACGACCGTACCGTCTTTAACCTGGTAGACGTCATCAACGGGAGTGATCCCCTTCTCCTTCAGCAGTTCGACCATCTGGGGATTATGGATGATGGGGCCTATGGTAAACACCCTTTCGCCTTTTTCCGCGGCCTTCAATACCATTTTGATCGCCCGTTTTACACCGAAGCAAAAACCGATATTTTTCGTCTTGATCACATTCATTTCCGCTGGCTGTCCCTCTTTTTTATGTGGTTAAGGATGATCCGCAACACGCCTTCGATGTCCTTTCCCGTCGTGTCGACAACAATCGCCCCGTCCGGGATGACGAGCGGCGCAACCGCCCGCGTGGAATCGTTCGCATCACGTTTATCCATCTCCTGCCTGACCGTATGGAACTCCTGCCCCCGACCTTTTGATGCGAGTTCGGTATGCCGGCGGTTCGCCCTTTCATCGGGGCGTGCATCGAGATAAAACTTGATATCGGCGTCCGGGAAGACCACACTTCCCGTGTCCCTTCCCTCGAGAACGGAATTCCTGTCCGCCGCAAGCCTGCGCTGGGTCGCGTTCGCATATTCGCGGACCGGGACCTGTTGTGACAGACGGGAAGCAAGAAGTGATATATCGGGTGTGCGTATCTCTTCGGAAATGTCCTCTCCGGACAGGGTTACCCGGGTGTTCTCGCCGAATTCGAATGTAACAGGAAGGTTGTGGAGGAGTTCCTCGAGCGATTCCCCGTCTTTTCGTATTTTATAGGCGTATGCTATGCTCCGGTAGATCGCACCGGAATCGATGTAGGTATAGCCGGCAGTGGAAGCAAGGAGTTTTGCGATCGTACTCTTACCGGCTCCGCTTGGACCGTCAATCGTTATGATCGTGTTTTTTTTTACAGTCACGTTGTTTCCTGCAGCCTCAAAAACCCTTGAGCCAGATAATCAGTATATATGAACTTCTCGAAAAATTCAAAATGTATCGCGGGGATAGGTGGGCTGACCGTGTTGTGCGCATGGCGCAACGGGAAAACCGGGTTGCCGGCCCTGTGTGTGGAATTCTATGCACATGCGGGGCTTCGGGAGGCCACGGGCCATAGGAATTGACGCATCATTTTGAAAATATGGAACATTCATTGTGCGGGCAGATGCGGTGCCCTCGATCCGTGAAAAGATGATTTTCTTACTATGGGAATTAGCCCCACATTTACTCAATGGTAAATCAATGAGACATTTCGAAAAATATATGCTAGCATCATCATGCAGCGTTGGGGAAGTGGGGGTCGTTGAGCTCGTTGGGGAAGGGGCAGCGTTATCGGTAGTGCGGTTGCATCAAAAAGATGTTCCATCAAATAGCCTGTCTAACGACAGGCATTTTTATTCCGAATTTCTAAGGCATACGTTCCGGGATGGGTTTGCGGTCGGCCACCATCCCGGCAACCTTGTGACATTCGTTGATATGGTGACGGATAACGAGCATCATCCCCCCGTAGCTTAACCCGGCGGAAACGGCCTGCCCGACAATCGGCATGTACTTTGCCACCTGCTTCGTGGTCAGTTTCTTCAGGCCAATTTTTTTCAGCAGGTTAAAAACGAGGTCCTTCGTCAGGGCGCTGCCGATGACCTTTGACCCGATTTCTTTGGCTGTTTCGTAGATCACGATGGACACTTGCGGATCGTACCGGTCTATCTGTTCCCTGGCAAGCCCGAATTTTTGCGTTATTTTCGGGATAATATCACGCAGGACCATGATGTCCGTCGCCACGTCCGTCAACGGGACCGGCACTATCGATGCCGCCGCTGAGATCAGGGCCCGTTTATTCGACATTTTGATACACTCGTGCCGTATCCGGTCGAGTTCTTCCCTGGTATGGGCCAGCATAGTACTCATTTATAGTATTTCATCCGGCACTAAATCAAGGATTTTGTGCCGGAAGCGGTCCGTCGCGGCGCGGCAGACGGATTTCCCGGTTGCAAAATCCGGCAGGGAGAATAGAATTACATATACGAGGTCCGATCGATGTCGTACCGGGTGCTGTATAGGCCGGTGAAGAAACCAGGAGGGTACTATGATATCAGATTTCCGCATGCGAAAACTGAAGTGGGCGTGTGCCGGGTTCTGTGTGACGCTTCCGCTCATTCTCGGCGGCTGTGTCGTCAATTATTCTCAGAGAGGTAAAACGCAATCTGATTTCGACCGTGATAAAGCAATGTGTACGCAAATAGCCGAGCAGACGTATCAGAAAAAGGGAACACGGGTCTGCGACGAAGTCGACGCATGCTTGAAATCCCGGGGCTGGACGGCCAGTTCACCTACGCTCTGGTAATGACCCGAGCATACTATAGTGGAGATCACGCATAAGGACCTGAAGGAAGTTCTGTCGCAACATATGCGGTGGCTTCGCAACAGGGGCGGCGCCTGCGCCAACCTGTCGGGCCTTGATCTGTCCGGCCTGAGGATGGCCGGCGTCAATTTGTCGCACGCACTGTTGTCCGGCGCAGACCTCGCCGGCGCGAGCCTTGTCCGCGCCAACCTTTCCGGCACCGACATGTCCGGGTGCGTCCTTATCGATGCCGACCTTTCCCGTGCAAATTTTTATCGGGCCACCCTGTGCGAGAGCGATCTTTCGAACGCCAGACTGGTCAGGGCAAATTTGTCCGGGGTTGACATGTCGCGCGTGAACTGTTCGCATGCTATCCTCACCGGCGCAAACTTGAGCCGTGCGAATCTTGCCGGGGCCGACCTGAACGGGGCCGACCTCGCCGGGACGGACATCGAACGGGCGGACCTTGCCCTTGCAGAACTCATCGGCGCCGACCTCACCGGGGCGAATCTTTCCTACGCGGACCTTTCCTACGCGAATCTTTCCCGGGCGAATCTCGCGCGGGTGAACCTTGCGGGGGTCGATATCTCCCGCGCCAATCTTGCGTATGCGAACCTCGCCGGGGCGAACCTCACGCGGGCGGACATGACGCTGGCCGATCTTAACGAGGCGGACCTGACGGGGGCCGTCTGGCCGGACGGAACAAAAAAATAGAGTGAACTTTTCAAAGATCTGCTTTACGTTATTATCCACGAACGTAGGACTGGAGGAGTCATGCGCTATAAAGGTGTGATTTTTGATCTTGACGGGACGCTTGTCGATTCGCTCGACGACATAGCGGATTCCATGAATAAAATTCTCAGGGCACATGGTTTTCCGGTGCATGCCACAGACAGGTACAGGGAATTTGTCGGGCGCGGGATGACGAATCTCGTTATCAGGGCATTGCCCGAAGACGCCCGGGATGACACCCGGATCACGGTTTGCCGCGATGCGATGCTTGTCGAATACGGGGCCAACTACCTCAATAAGACACGTCCGTACGACGGAATCATCGACATGCTCACCGAACTTACCCGGCTCAATATCGAGACAGCTGTTTTTTCAAACAAGGTCGACCATTATACAAAGAAGATTATGGCGGAGCTTTTTTCCCGATGCAATTTCGCGGTTGTGCTGGGGTCGGGCCCCGAATTGCCGGAAAAGCCGGACCCGAAAGGGGTCCTTGCTATAAGCTCTCTTCTGGGTGTCCCGCCCGGGGACCTGGTCTATGTCGGGGACTCCGATGTGGATATGCAAACGGCCCGTAACGCAGGTATGCATCCCGCCGGCGCCCTGTGGGGTTTCAGGACCCGGGAAGAGCTGATTGCGAACGGTGCCGAGTTCCTCCTCGGCCACCCGATGGACCTTCTTGCGGTAGTGCAGTAGGGACAGTTTTTTACCCGTATCTTATTCCGTACCGGGGACATCGCTTAACCGTTCGGACAGGACACCCTTCTTGAATGATATCGCGGCCGAAATAACCTTATCCGCATATCCGTCATCCTTTGCGCCCAGGTATCTGTACAGCGCTGTCCTGAGATCATTCTTCGAAGCGTTGAGGTACAGCCGGAGTATGGCGGTGCCCACAGACAGGTTCCTGTGAAGATCGTGGACCTCTTCCTCGGAAGAAAAATAGTGCTTCCAGGTCGGCCAGTGGACCTGCATGAGACCGCGGGCGTTCTTGCTGCTGACTGCATGCGGGTTAAAACAGCTCTCCACCCCTATGATTCCCATAATGACCGACAAGAAATTGAGCCTGTGTTCATCGGAGGCGTACCGGAACCTTTTCTCGTGCACATGGTCGGTTATTGCTTTTGCCACAAAGACAGACGTGGCTTTCGCCTGTTTTTTGTTAACGCTCCGTATATGCCGCAGGGCATACCGGAAGTCTTTGTATCTGTCCGGGTCTTCTTTCCTCATGGCCTCAAGTTCATAGCGGACCTTCGAGAAATTGCTTTCATATGCCCTGCTGTAAGGAACTTTACAGGCCAGCAGGAAACAAACGAGGCCGGCAATGATCAGTATCTGCAAAACTCCGCCTCCCGACCGGCTCCATCCGGGCATCTTGTGCAGGATCGTCCTCCATATAGTGATATAGCGCGCACGCTAATCAAACGGGCTGTATCGGCAGTTTTTATTTTTTTGCCTGTTATTGCGCTATATTTTATCTTGACAACGTTTCCGGAAATATATTTTTATAAACATCATCAGTTGCTTTCCGCAGTAAATTCCGCAGTAACTTATCGCATAAGATCCAGATCAATATGTGCAGTGTTCCATGCATCGGGGGAGGGATTGCGTTGGAAAGAAGTACAGCAAAAAGTTCGGATAGTGTTGCGTATGTCATTGCAAGTCTCATCATTCTGGCATTGCTTGCTCTTTACGCATCGCGCAGCCTGATCGTCCTTCACAGGATCGAGTTGCCGGTCCTTGAGTTTCAGGCGCACCTTTACGCCCGGGTCTTGTCTCGCTCTGATTATGAGATGGAATTTTACAGGATCAGTGCGATCAGAGACGCGCTTGATGCCGAGTTCGTCAAGAGGGGCAGTTACACGGCGATCAGGTCAGATATGCTGAGAAAGGCCGTTGTATTCTCGTCCGTGCGCACGGGGCGGTGTACGCGTATCCTGGCATGCATCTTTCTCGGGTCTTTCGGCTCTATTATAACAGGGGTTGTCATGAGGGCCCGGGGGCGTCTCTACAGAACAAGGGACAATGTTCGCCGTTTGGAGCACAGGGGGGTTCACGGGTTTATTCATCTGGTCGGCGGGCATCTCGATTTCGATGCCATAGCACGTATCGAGAGATGTCCGACCCCCGAAAACCTGAGGAATGCCTTCACCGCCGTCCGTGAAAAGGTCAATGTACCGTGCTCGGTGGTAGCGCGCCTATTTCCGCGAGGGTCGGGGGAACGTCTGGCACTCCTGGAATACGGTAAGCCAAAGGTTAAATTCGCTGACAATCCAGAGAACGCCGGACGAGGTCCGGAAAACGAAAGGGGGACGTGACAGCAGACATGGAAGCACAATCGTGGGCGAACACAGGCAGTGAGCGGGCGCAGGCCATGACGGTCTATATGAGGGCCTTTTTCCGGTCGATGAATACACAGGATTTTTCGAGTTTGATCATACACGCGCAGGAAGGCGGCCAACAGAAGATAGTCGAGGAATTATATTCGGCTGGAGTGGTAAGCAATATCGTCCGGGCGATCCTTGGAAGGATCGATAAGGGGCGCTCCATTGATGACCAGATCAACGATTATGTTCAGGATGCAACGGTCGTTCTTATCCAGATCGCCCGGCAGGGGAGATTGGACCTGACCAAATCGGCAGGTGAGATCGCCTCGTATATTTGTCTCTGGATAGAGCAGAGGGTAAAGAGGGTTGCAAGAAAGGACCAGCGCTGGCGGTTTTCGCTGGCAGCCCTTTCAGGCAGCATAGAGAATGTGCTTGAGGCGACTGAGGGGTGCGATAAGGACCTGGACGAGGTTTTGCCGGGGGAAGAGGCGGGCCCCGGACCATATATAGATACCGGAGCATGCGTGCAATTGCCCGAGCGATGGGCACAGGCAGGGCATCACGACCTTTTCGCGTTCACGCTCAACAAAAGCGAGCGCAACATACTGTCCATCTTCGGGTCATCGTAATCGGGAGGAAGACGAAAACAGACGAACGGAAATAACCCGTGATCACCGGAACATTTCGGGCCCCGGGGTCGCCGCAATGACGGCGCACTATGTCCATCACTACATGGCACCCCTGGGACCTTTCGTTTCCTCGGTATTTTTTTCGCTCATATTCAACTCCGGCGTGCATGGCGTAAGGCCGAATGCGTATATCAGGAGCGTGCAAATGTCCCTCGCAGGGATAGCCCGGAGGGCGGGAATGTCAAGGAGAAAGGGTGTTGACGCCCTGAAAACCCTGAAGGACTACAGGATCATCATGCAGTGTAACGGCCGGGGAAGAGGGAACCGGAACCGCTATTTTTTTCTCCCATGCGAGACGTGGTTTCTCCCCGATGCATCCCGGAAAGATGCGATGCGGGTCGATGATTGTCCGGCACAGTGAAAAGACTCGCATTAATACGGCTCCGGGATGCACTTTTTAGCCCGTGCGATCCATTGATTTGTCTAAGCATTCATCTGACGTTACAAAAAAGGCGGCATGTGCCTCCTGTACAAATTGTACACTTGAACGAATTCCGAAAAACCGGAAGGAGACATATGGACATAAAAGCTATTATGATCGGAAAGCGGCACAGGACGAGCCTGGGAGACCTGGAATCCCTGAAAAGGTCAATATCCGAGGTGGGGCTCCTCCAGCCGGTCGTCGTCAGGAAGGGAACAAATGAGCTCGTCGCGGGGTTTCGAAGGTTAAGGGCCCTGGAAGACCTGGGCATTACAGAACTGACGGATGGTGTTCATGTTCATTATATTGATATCGACAGCATCATACGCGGCGAGCATGACGAGAACATATGCAGACAGGATTTTACGATATCTGAGAAAGTTGCCATTTTTGAGGCGATGAAGGAAGACCAGAAGCGGCTCGGGATCACACGCCGGATAATATCGGGGAAGGCGTCTACGCCTTCGAGCTCCATCATCGATCCGCATGGTCCGGAAAAGGCAGCGGGCGGGCATGGGTCCGCACGGGCTGATGCGGCCCGGGCGGTAGGCCTGCACTACAATACATTGAGGAAGGCGTCGGAGATCGTGTCGGCCGCGAGGAGGGACCCGGCACGATACGACGGTCTGGTCAGGGAGATGGACCGGTCCGGGAAGGTCGATCCTATCTTCCAGAAGTACACGCAGGAAAGATTGCAGTCTGCCATGCATGAGAATGAACCGGCACCCGGCCTGTCATACCTGGCATCAGACAGGGGCGGCCCCCTTCCCAAATTCATTATCGATGCGCTGTCCCGGGTATCGCCCACCCTCCGGGAGGATCTGTTGCGGCGCCATAACGATGTTCTTCGGGCCCTCAAGCGAGGCGACGTCGAGCGATCGGTGAAGGTCTTTTCGAAGAAGTGCGACATCGGATCGATGCCGGAGAACGATATCGCGCAGCTCGTCGGACATATCCTGCAGCACGCCGCCGCATCGGCCACGGAATGGGTCTTTCTTCCGCGGGTCCGGCAGATCGCCGCGGTAATAATGGGTGTTGCCAGAGCAAAGGAGCCGGCGTCGGTGCTCGATAAGCTCGATTTTTTTATGATCGGCCTCGCGGGTTTTGTTGACATGGCCTGCAACTATCTTCAGCTGGCGAATAAGGGCGGCATCCTCAAGGATATTCCTGCGGACGCTCTTGAAAAATATCTCGCCGCAATAGATGCCTTTCAGATGCTGTATGAGAGCAAACTGCCCCGGCAGGTGGGGGCGCTGAGGGCCCGGGAAACCCGTTCTGTCCCGGCTGACGGTATCCCCACCGTCCGCGATCATGTGAATGCAATGAAGGCGAACGAGATGATAACGAACGCGGCGGAAGGTTCCATCCCCTACTACAGGAGCCTTGTGGCGGGCCTTGTGCAAAACTTCCGCGAAGGGGCGCAGAGCCTTAAGGAAGCAGGCCTGCCCTGATGCAATTGCTTTGACAAGTCCGCGATAGCTATGGTAAATAATACGGTCAACGCTATGGCTCTGAAGGTTTACAATACCATATCCGGAAAGAAAGAAGACTTTATCCCTGTGTCCGAGGGGAAAGTGAGGCTCTACGTCTGCGGCGTTACGGTGTATGACCACTGCCATATCGGCCATGCGCGCAGTGCGATCGTTTTCGATACCATATACCGGTATCTGCGGTCGAAGGGCTACGACGTCACGTATGTCAGGAATTTCACGGATATCGACGACAAGATAATCCGCAGGTCTCATGAGGAAAACATACCCTGGCAGGAAGTCGGGCGGAAATATATCGCTTCATTCTACGAGGACATGGATGCCCTCGGTATAATGCGGCCGACCCACGAGCCCCGGGCGACAGACCATATCGGCGACATGATAGCGCTTGTCGACTCGCTGATAAAAAAGGGGCACGCCTACAATGTCGACGGGGATGTCTATTTTTCCGTGGACAGCTTCAGGAAGTACGGCGAGCTTTCGAGACGGCCACTTGAGGAAATGATGTCCGGTGCCCGGGTGGAAGTTGACGAAAAAAAGAAGAATCCCCTCGATTTTGCCCTCTGGAAGGCATCGAAGGAAGGCGAGCCATCGTGGGACGCTCCGTTCGGGAAGGGCCGTCCGGGATGGCATATCGAGTGTTCCGCCATGAGCACGCTGTTCCTTGGCAATCCTTTCGATATCCACGGCGGCGGAAAAGACCTTGTTTTCCCGCACCATGAGAATGAAAAGGCGCAGACCGAAGCCGCTACCGGTGAGAAATTCGTCAACTACTGGGTACATAACGGTTTCGTCAATATCGACCGGGAGAAGATGTCGAAGTCCATCGGCAATACTCTTTCGATCAAGGATTTTCTCAAAGACTACCATCCCGAAGTTCTTCGGCTTTTTTATCTCTCGAACCACTATCGCAGCCCGGTTGATTACAACGGGCAATCGATTGATGACGTCAATACGGCGCTCCAGCGGCTCTATTATAGCCGGCAAAGGGCCCTTGACGCCCAAAAGGGGAAAAGCTTCAAGGCCCGCAATTTCGAACAGGCTGATGAACTGAACAAGAAATTCCTCGAGGCCATGGATGATGATTTTAACACGGCCCTGGCGCTTTCATATGTTTTCGAGCTTTCAAAAGAGATCAACCGGATGGTGGATGAAAAAGACGCGAGCGCGACACCATTAATATCATCCGCAAACCAGATGCTGGAATCTCTTGCCGGTACGTTGGGGCTTCTGGAGGACAATTTCGAATCTTTTGAAAATCAGGCAAAAATGCGGCACCTTGCACGCATGGGCCTCGACGCCCCGTTCGTTGAGAATGCGATACATGACCGGATCGAGGCGAGAAAGACGAAGAATTTTCAGAAGGCTGATGAGATAAGGAATGCGCTGGCCGAAAAAGGGATTATGCTTCTTGACACTCCTCAAGGTACACAGTGGCGGATAAAAACTTCAGTTTCTTAAAAGGAGAATACATATGCTGGAAGTCAGATTTCATGGAAGGGGCGGACAGGGAGCCGTCACATCTGCGGAGATCATAGCCCAGGCTGCTATCAAACAGGGGATGAGCGCACAGGCTTTCCCCAGTTTCGGCCCCGAGCGCCGCGGTGCTCCGGTGCAGGCGTTCCTGCGCTTATCGGACAGACCGATCCGGTTGAGATCGAAAGTGTACAAACCCGACAGTGTCCTGATACTCGACCCGACCCTCGTCGAATCGGCGAACCCTACGGCGGGGCTTAAGGAAGGCGGCTACATTGTCATCAATTCAAACAAATCGGTAGAAGAGCTGAAGAAAATGTTTCCCGGGCAGAACATCGTTGCCGTGGATGCGACGAAGATAGCCAAGGAAGAGCTCGGTGTTCCCATCACGAACACGACAATGCTCGGTGCACTCATCCGTGCGACGAAGGCCGTTGAGCTGAACGCCCTTGAAGAACCGGTTCGTAGCCGTTTCGGGGCCAACGGCCAGAAGAATATCAACGCGTACACCCGGGCATTTAACGAAGCGATAACAATAAACGCCGGGTAGTCTAAGAACGCAAAAGGCATTGCGAGATAACCGCCAGCTGCCGGATGATCGATGAATATGTTCATCCATTGGGTCGCTGCCGGTTATTTTTTTATCCCTGCACAATGCAGACGGGGGCAGTCCAGAGAAGGGGTTCATGACGAGCATATCGGGCAATATTGTCGACATCCATAACGAGACCATCTTTCCCGGCACGGTCCGCATAGAGAACGGCATCATTGCAGGGGTCGGGAGAGAACGTTACTGGGCGGACAGGTATATCCTGCCCGGTTTCGTGGATGCGCATGTCCACATCGAGAGCTCCATGCTCACGCCTGTTGGTTTTGCGCGGCTCGCCGCGGTCCACGGGACGGTAGCAGCGGTGTCGGACCCGCACGAGATCGCGAACGTCCTGGGCATATGGGGGATCGACTACATGATAGAGAGCGCCTCCGGTGTCCCCTTTGTGTTTTCGTTTGGAGCCCCGTCCTGTGTACCGGCGAGCCCCTTCGAAACGTGCGGCGCCCATATCGGCCCAGCTGAGGTCGAGGAACTGCTGGGCCGATCTGACATCGGGTATCTGGGTGAAATGATGAACTACCCGGGGGTCATCAGCGGCGACCCTGAAGCGATCGCAAAGTTAAGGGCCGCAAAGGCGGCCGGTAAACCGGTCGACGGCCATGCGCCGGGATTGCGCGGCGAGGCGCTCAGGAGATATATAGAAGCAGGCATATCGACAGACCATGAATCATTCGAGATCGAAGAGGCTCGGGAGAAGTTGTCCCTCGGTATGAAGATACTCGTACGGGAGGGGTCGGCGGCCAGAAATTTTGACACGCTCTTCCCGCTGATAGCGGACCATCCCGGACAGTGCATGCTTTGCAGTGATGACACGCACCCCGATATGCTGGTGCGCGGGCATATCAACCTGCTTGTTGAGCGGGCAGTCCGTGGGGGGATCGATCTCATGAAGGTGCTCAGGTGCGCGTGTCTTAATCCCGTCGAGCATTACAGGCTTAATGTCGGCCTGCTGCGCATTGGGGACCCCGCGGACATGATCGTTGTCGACAACCTCGAGTCCTTCAATGTGTTGATGACGATCATACGCGGACAGGTTGTTGCGGAGGACGGGGTGAGCAGGATCGCACATGCGTCGCCGAAGCCCATCAACATTTTCAGTGCCGCAGCGAAACGGCCGGGTGATTTCCGGATCCAGGGAACATCGGGACGGGTCCGCGTCATCGAGGTTATAGAGGGCCAGGTGGTTACCGGTTCCTCAACCGGGAGCGTTCCCGTGAAGAACGGAGAGCTCGTTTGCGATACAAACAAAGACCTTCTCAAGATATCCGTCGTCAACCGGTATTCTGACGGACCGCCCGCCGTTGCATTCGTTCGAGGGTTTAACCTGAAAAAAGGCGCGATAGCTTCCTCAATAGCGCATGATTCACACAATATCGTTGCGGTCGGAACCTCGGATGACATGCTCTGCGAGGCCGTGAATTGCGTTATCGAGAAAAGAGGAGGGATCTCGCTTGTCTCTGACGACATGAAGATGGTGGTGTCCCTGCCGGTGGGCGGGATAATGTCCGATGACGACGGCTACAGCGTCGCGCGGAAATATAGCCGCATGAACGCACTTGCCCGCGAACTCGGGTGCTCGCTTGATGCGCCTTTTATGACGCTTTCGTTTATGGCGCTCATTGTCATCCCAAAGCTGAAACTCAGCGACCAGGGCCTTTTTGACGGCGAGCGCTTCGCGTTCACAGACCTTTTTCTGTAAATATTTCTTAAGATACGATCTTGACGAACGTGGCGACGAGTTCAGGATCGAACTGCCTGCCCGCGCATTCTTTCAATTCCTGGAGGGCTTTTTTCCTGGAGATGGCCTTGCGGTGCGGCCTGCCGGCCGTCATTGCCTCATAGGCGTCGGCGATCGCCATGATCCGGCTTTCAAGGGGAATGTCCTCACCCGAAAGGCCTAAGGGGTACCCGGCCCCGTTCCACCATTCGTGGTGCTTGAGGATATATTCCGATATATGGGTCAGGTTTGCTGACGACTGGGCAATGCGGTGGCCTATGTCGCAATGTTTGCGCATCTCGAGAAGTTCTTCCTGGGTGAGGCTCCCTTCTTTGAGAAGTGTCCGGTGATGAACGCCGATATTTCCTATATCGTGAAATTGCGCAAGGAGAACGAGGTCCTTCATTCGTTTTTCCGGCAAACCGACTGCATTTCCCAGGGCCGTGACCAGTTTTTTCAGCCTGCGCGCCGAATGCTGTGTGGTTATACCGATGTCCTCGATCGTGGCGAGAAGATTTTTCACGATCACTCCCCGGAACTGCTGGCTTCCAAACAGTTTTTCCTTGTACATGTTGTTGTCGGCTTCGCGGTACAATTCGGTCATACCCTGACCGGGGCTGCTGCGGATCGAGAAGCCGATGGAGATACCGAGGGGAAGATTACGGTTCTTCCTGTTATAATCCGCAATGCTGCTCTTTATCCGGGCGCATATTTCTTCGACCTTGGAACGCGGCGTGTTGGGCAGGAGGACGGCAAACTCATCGCCCCCGACACGCGCGACGACGTCGTTTTCGCGGAACGATCTCCGGATGATCTGCGACGCCCTCATGAGCAGTTCATCGCCCCTCTCGTGCCCGAGCGTGTCATTGATCAGCTTCAACCCGTCCACGTCGCACATGATAAGGCCGACCAGCTCAAAACGGCTATTGTCGAGGCGGTGCATTTCCTCCTCGAAGTATGCACGGTTGTAAAGGTTTGTCAGGGGATCGTGAAGGCTCAGATACTTCAGCTTCTCTTCTGTTTTTTTCAGCTCTGTAATGTCTTTTGATATAACGGCGACATATTTTGTCTCCCCGGTTTTCGGGTCAGGTATCGGGCTCAACGTTCTCAATGTACACCGCTTCCCATTGTCGCTCTTGTGCTCATAGCTCAGGGACGTGTTCCATTCAAATATTTTTTCCACGTGACCCGCAAAATCGAAGGCATCATCGGCATTGTGAAAGTCGGCGTAACGCCTTCCTATTATATCGGATTCATCAACGCCAAGGCGCCTGACCGCCTGCCGGTTGACAAAGAGATACCTGCAATCCCGGTCCATCATATAGACCGAATCTTCAGTGGATTCGATAAGCGAGCGGTATTTTTCCTCGCTCAGGCTTATCCGTTTCCCGGCCCTGACATATTCGGTAATGTCAATGAATGACACGGCCGTGTACCCGGCGCCCTTCAGCCCGTTGCGTATTATCAGCACATCCCTGACCGACCCGTCCTTCAGCGCCAGCTTAAAATTCGTGCTTTGGGCGGTGCCGGGGCCATTGGGGCCGGTAAACTCCTGGTGTTCTTTCGTCGTGGTCAGGTCGCCGCCGACAACGAGTTCCGGCCATTTTTTCTTTTGTATGTCGCCCTTCCCGTATTTTGAAAGTTTGAGAAACTGCCGGTTTGCGTGGAGTATCGTCCCGTCGGGATCGGCGATTATCGCGGCTATTTCCGACGATTCGAAAAAGGCCTGATGTATGTCACTTCTGTCCAAATTCTTGTGGGCCATTCCTTGAGAACTCTTTCGAGTATATCACGCGATTCTTGATATTGCTAATATTATACCCGTGTTACTCATCTTTTTTTAGAACCGTCCGGTCCCTTGAATACCTTGCCGGGGTTTAGAAGACCTTTCGGATCGAAGGCATCCTTGACCCTTTTCATGAGAGGCAGAACCTCTCCGCCAAGCTGCAGGGGAAGATAATCCATGACCGTCAGTCCGACGCCGTGTTCGCCTGTAAGGGAACCTCCCATCGCAACCGTTTCGCGGTAGATCTGTTCGAGCAGACGGTACGCCTCGTCAAGCTCCGCAAAATTCCTGCGCCGATAGAGTATCGTCACATGAAGATTGCCGTCCCCTGCATGGCCGTATGTGGCTATCCGCAGCGCATCGCCGTGTTTGAGGTTTCGCACGAACCGGACGAGAAAAGGGAGCTTATACCGGGGAACGGCGACATCCGCCTCCAGGTGGTCTTTGCCCAGGGCCTTAAGCGACGGCAGCACTTCCCTGCGCGAGAGCCAGAACCTGTCGGCCTCCGCATCGTCGGCGGCAAGGTGCACATCGAATGTCCCGGGAGCATTCCTGCACAGGGCGTGCAACTCGCGGGCCTCATTGTCGACTGCGTCCTCGCTGTGCCCGTCGATCTCGATGAGGACCATTGCGGCGGCCGTGCGGTCAAGGGGGATGTTCAAATAACCGGCCACGGTGTTTATCGCGATTGTATCCATCAACTCCACCGCACAGGGCATAATGCCGGTCCTGAATACCGCCACGATGAGGTCGGCCGCCGACACCAGGTCATCGAGGTAAGCAACGATTGTCCGGCGGACGCGCGGCCGTGTCAGGATACGCAGCGTGATCTTCGTAATAACAGCGAGTGTCCCCTCCGAGCCAGTTATAAGCGAGATGAGGTCGTATCCCGCAACATTCTTGAGCGTTTTCCCGCCGAGGGTTATTGTCTCGCCCGATGGGAGTACGGCTTCAATGCCGCGTACATAATCCCGGGTCACGCCGTATTTTACCGCGCGGGTGTATCCTGCATTCTCCGCCACATTTCCCCCGAGTGTACTGTCGACGGTGCTTGACGGGTCCGGCGGGAAGAAGAGCCCCCGTTCGTTCAAGGCCTTTTGAAGGTCGTTGGATATGACCCCTGGTTCCACGACGGCAAACATGTTCGCCTCGTCTATCTCGAGGATCCGGTTCATCCGCGGGAATGCGAGGACAACGCCGCCGGTTACCGGCACCGCGCCTCCCGACAGGCCCGTCCTTCCTCCCTGCGGAGTGACCGCGACATTGTGCATAGAACAGCATCGCATGATCCGCGAAACCTGTTCCGTATTCTCGGGCAGGACAGCTGCCTGCGGCAGCGAATGCCTTTCCGTCGCGTCATATGAAAAGTGAGAGAGATTATCCTTATCGGTGATGATCTGGTCTTCTTTGAGGAAGTTTCCTATTTCGCGCAAGAAGTCGTCAAAGGCCATACTTCGTCAATTATATCCGTCAGGCCCCGAAGGAGCAACAGAATTAGCTCGCACGGCGAGCGACCTGTCATACGTAAACGATGTCGAGCGGAGTTTTCGTCAGCCTCTCAAGCCCGTCTTTTCGCACCACAAAATCCACTTCAATTCCTATTGCGCCCTCGCCGGGGAAGATGAACTTCGGCTCGAAGGCGAAGACCATGCCTTCCTTCAAGAGTATCTTGTGGCGCGGAGTGATGACCGGCAGTTCGTTGATCTCGAGCCCGAGGCCGTGGCCGATGAATGCGACCTGGCCCTCTCCATGCCCCATGAAATGGGCTTCGAGGCCCGCCTCCTTCACGCGCTTGAAAGCCCTTCCGAAAATTTCGGTCCCGTCGATGCCTTCCTTTGCGAAGCCCATCGTCTCTTCGATGATCTCCCGGGAGACCTCGAAGGGTTTATGGAAGACGTCTTTGAGCGGTCCCGTTGCGTATGCCCGTGTCTCGTCGGTGATGTACCCGTTGTAGCCTCCCCCGTAGTCGACGATCACGGGGACGCCGTGCCTGACCACATTGACGGATGCGCCCTGTCCGATGGCGTGGGTGAGCCCGATGCCGGATATCGGGACATCGGCGCCCGAGGTCACCGTCGTCGAATACCCGTGGGTGACGTAGCAGCTCATCATTTCCTGGTTGAGGCCCCGCATCCTCAAAAATCCCTGGTGCCCCCGCTTTCTGCCTTCGGCAAGAAGCTCCGCATCGATATCGACCTCGCGGATGCCTTCTCTTATTATGGTCTTTGCCTTTTCGAAGACGCGCTCGCAGATTGCGCCCGATTTCCTGAGCTGTTCGATCTCGAATTCGCTCTTCGTGATCTTGCAGTCACGGATGATCGCGGAGAGGTCGCCGACATCGGCGAGCCCCAGCAGCGATTTCCATCTTTGATATATCGCGACGGGGACGACATCGAGTTCCATTGCACACCGCGCCGGGTACATCTTCTTTTCGACCAGTATATCCTTTACCTCTTTGTCCCGCTTGATGGGAATGATCTCGAGAGGGGTCTCGATCCGTGCGCGGTAGAGGCTCTTCTCGACGAAGAACGCCGGGCCGTGCTCCGCGGATACCGCGAGGACCCCGCGCTGGAGCGTTCCCGTGAAATACAGGATATCGACGTTCTGGAGAATGATCGCAAGCTCGATGCCCTGCGCCGCCATCCCTGCACGAAGCTTGTCGATCCGTGCGTCTATCTCGTATCCCGGTGTGAGATCACCGGTGTTTAGCGTCTTCAACATAGCGTATGATCCTCCCGGCCGCCTCTGCAACAGGCACCTTTTCAAAGTCTTTGCTCTCGCGTCTCTTTATCTCGACGATGCCTTCTTTAAGCCCCCGCTCGCCGATGGTCACCCGAAGGGGTATCCCGATCAGGTCGCAATCCTTGAACTTAACGCCCGGACGCTCATCGCGGTCGTCCATGACCACGTCGATCCCCTTGCTCAAGAGCTCTTCATATATGGCCCCGGCAACGTTCATGCTCTCGTCGTGGCCCGTGTTGACGGGAAGGACATCGACCTCGAACGGGGCGATAGGAATGGGCAGTATCATGCCGTTCTCGTCGTTCCCCTGTTCGATCGCCGCTGCGACGGTCCTGCCGACGCCGATCCCGTAGCACCCCATGATCATGAACTGCTCCTTGCCTTCGTTGTCGAGGAAGGTCGCGTTCATGGCCTGCGAATATTTGAGGCCGAGCTTGAAGATGTGCCCGACCTCGATGCCTCGTGTCGCAACGAGCTTGCCGCTATCGCACCGGGGGCACCCGTCCCCGGCGACGGCAACCTTTATATCGTAGAAGCCCTTCACGGTAAAATCGCCGAGGTTGGCGTCGACGACGTGAACGTCGCGCTCGTTGCCGCCGATAACGAAGTTTTCCATGAACTTGAGGTCCATGTCCGCGTAAAGGGGTATTGTGAGGCCGATGGGCCCGGAGAAGCCGAGCAGGCCTCCCGTGACCTCCTCGATCGTCCGCTCGTCCGCAAGCTCGAGCGAATCGAGCTTCAGGAGGTTCTTCAGTTTCGTGTCATTTATCTCGCGGTCGCCGCGGACGAGGACGCCGATGACCCCCTGGTCTGTATTGTAGATGATCGTTTTGAGGAGTCTGTCCGGGGTTATCCCGAGGAATTTCGAGACCTCGTCTATCTTGCGCTGGCCGGGTGTCGGCACGCGTTTGCTGAGGCCGGCTTTCGCGCCCGGAGGCTCGATCCCCGTGACACCGACCTCGGCCCTTTCCAGGTTCGCGGCATACCCGCACGCATCGCAGGATATAATGATGTCCTCCCCGGTGTCCGCGAGCACCATGAACTCGTGGGAAAAGCTCCCGCCGATCTGCCCGGTGTCCGCCTCGACGACGCGGAATTTGAACCCGCACCGCTCGAAGATGCTGACGTACGCCTCGTACATGTCCTTGTAGCTTTTCTCCGCCGCCGGCTCGTCCGCATCGAAGCTGTACGCGTCCTTCATCGAGAACTCACGGGAGCGCATTATGCCGAAGCGGGGGCGTATCTCATCCCGGAACTTGTTCTGGATCTGGTACAGGTTGACGGGCAGGTCCTTGTATGATTTTACCTCGCGCCGCACGAGGTCGGTGACGACCTCCTCGTGCGTGGGCCCGAGGCACAGTTCGCGGTTGTTCCGGTCGACAAAGCGCAGGAGCTCCTTGCCGTATTTCTCCCAGCGCGTGCTCTCGACCCACAGCTCCTTCGGCTGGACCGCCGGCATGAGTATCTCCTGGGCCCCCTTCCTGTTCATCTCTTCGCGGATGATCCGCTCGACCTTCCTGAGTGACCGCAAACCGAGGGGAAGCCATGTGTACACGCCCGATGCGAGGCGCCGTATGAAACCCGCCCGGAGCATCAGCCGATGGCTCGCTACCTCGGCTTCCTTCGGGTCTTCTTTAACAGTCGGAATGAACATTTTGGAAAACAGCATGATTGCTCCTTACAATGATGTGAGCGATGCCTGTTGCCACGAGATTCGCAACGGATTGATGTGCAGATCTCAAAAAGCTGAGAAAATCTACCACTTTTTGACGTTATGGGCAAGACCTCAAGATGCCGTCAGACGCAAGACGTAAAACGTAAAACGTACGTACAGACATTCGGGGGGAAGATCGGGAACCCTGACGCCTGAGGACGTGGGCGGCTGACAGCGGGAAGGACAGGCCGCTTCCGGCGCGGCACCGGGCTATTCTATTCCATGAATGCCACGATCGATCAACGACAGGGCCGAACGCGCAAGGATCACGCCAACCTCAAGACTGCACCCCCGCACCTGGCTCACCATCCGCTGGGTAAACCCGTTCGTTATGACGGTATGCTCGGCCGGAACGGCGCTTCTCAGCCCTTTCTTTGCCGTTTGCATCTTTATTGCAGGTGTGGTCATTCAACTTATGGCTTCGGACAATTCTCCCGGGTCGGTTTTCGCGAGAAAGCCCGGAGACACCGCAATTCTTCTCGGAGAGGATGAATACGGAATACCGGTCCTCCTGCCGGTGTCGGAAGTAACACGCCACGGGATGCTCATCGGTACGACGGGATCGGGCAAGACGACTGCCATTAGAAGCGTCGCAGAGTCGATCATGAAACTCGGCGGCGGGTTTTGTTTCATAGACGGCAAATCGGACGTGACCGATACATACGAAGTGCTTTATGAAATAGTGGACAGCTGCGACCGGCTGGAAGATTTGCTCGTCCTCAATTTCCTTAACCCGTCGCAATCCCACACATTTAATTTCATGACCCACGGCGATGCCGATTTTCTCGCCGAGATCATGACAGGGTTCTTAAAGCAGGCCGGGGGGGACCAGGTTTACTGGCAGGAGCGAGGAAAGATACTCATGAAGGCGGTGCTTGCCCAACTGGTATACAGAAGGGACCACCCCGACATTTTCGGGGATTACGGGCTTACCCCATCTGAGGTCCGCCGTCATCTTTCATTCGATGCGGTCCTCGCCCTGGAGGCGGATAACAGGTATCCGTTACACGACGACGGAATACCCGTAAAGGCCCGGCTCAGGGCATTGCTTAACGAATTGCCCGGCTGGGAGGAATACCGTACTGCAAGTCAGGGAGGCAGAATGTCATCGGCGGCGGCCGAGGTGTTGCGCCAGTACGGGTTTTTTGTCCAGCAATGGGGGGCTCCCCTTGACCTTCTTGCCGGAACATTCAACCGGATATTCGATACCGATGCGCCGGAGATCGATATGGTCGACGTGGTTGCCAACAGCCGTGTACTTGTTGTTCTCCTGCCGTCATTGTCGTATTCGCTTTCAACCCTTCAAGCACTGGGGAGGTTGACCCTCAACGCTTTTAAGATTGCCCTCACAACAGCTCTGGGAACGAGGGTCGAAGGCGACTACGAAGAGATCCGCCGTGAGGTGAAAAGACGGCGGCCGGAGGTCCCTTTTACACTGATCGCCGACGAATACGGTTCATATGCTGTGGAAGGTTTCGATACGGTGCTTGCGCAGGGCAGGTCCCTGGGATTCGGGGTGGTCATATCGGTCCAGGAGCTGGCGTCACTCTTCAAGGCTTCCGAAACTGACGCGAAACGCCTGATAGGCAACACAAATTACAAGATTATAATGAAAGTCGAAGACACGGATACAGCAAAATTCCTCGGAGAGAGAGCGGGAGAATCATTTTTCATGATGCCGAATATCCGCAACGAAGGTGCAGTAGTGGAAAATCTCGGCAATTGGGACGGGACGTATGCCTTTCAGAAAGGGAACAGGATCGAAGTGAGAGACCTGACCGGTCTTACAACAGGTGAAGGCTATGTGTTTGCCGGGGATGTGGTCAGGCGCTTCAAGACCCGTTATATCCCTCCCAGAGGTAATGTCAGAGAAATGCTGCTCACCAAATATGTTAAGAGGTAAAAGCCCGGCACCGTAAGATAGAGCTGCCGGCACCCGGACCGCGGAGCAGAGCACAGGCTACCAGTTGACCTTGATGACATTGCCCACGTCAAGGCCGCAGTTATGCAAGGTGCTGACAGCTACGGATGAGAGTGTTTTGTAGGATGTCAGGCATGACCCGATAATAATGAGCTTTCCGCCCCCGCTGCCGCCCTTCGCCGCTTCGTTGCCGTGTGCCAGCCGGATAAGCCCCCTGATTATAAGGAAGACCCCGATTACCGGTATGACAGGTGAAACGGTCGACTGGGCATTGTTCAAGAATTCCATGATCATTTCAGTCATATGAAACCTCTTTGTCGATGAATGCTGCTATTTAACATATAGCAAAGAGGGAGTTTATCCGGTGAAAGAAGAAACAAAAGTTCCGCGTGTTAAAGAAGACAGCCGGGCGCTCGCCATTGAAATAGGGGTGTTCAAAGGTCTCAGGTTTTCTTCGACAGCCCTCATCGTGCTCCCCGCGGCGACGCTGGCGCTGTCCATGATGATCGTTATGGCATCGATCGTGATCGTTGCGGTGGGCAAGGGGAAGGATAAGATTGTGTTTATGGATGCAACGGGCCGGCCGTCATTGATCCGGGTCGATGACCCGGACAGAATATACTGGCCGGAGCTCGAGATCTTCTGCAAGGATGCCATAAAGGACATCCTTGCATGGACGTATGTTGAAGTGAAATCGAAGGAGGACCTTGCCGGCAGGATGGCCCGTATGTCGCGCCATTTCGATCCCGCAGCATTCAGGGCATTTTACGAGCCCTACAAAGACAATTACCTCAAATCGCTGTCAGACCAAAAACTGGTCGTGACCGCCGAATGGCATAATCTCAAAGACGCGAAGTTGCACGGGAAGGAGGCCGTCGTTCTCGTGGCGGTAAGGTTAAACGCGGTACGCGTTGTCGGTGAGGAGGCTGCCAGTGCTGATATCAAGACCAAGATATATGAGATAAAGCTATATAAAGGAGTGCGCAGTGTGGAAAACCCTTTTGGCCTTTACATTGTTCGTTTTTCTGAGCCTGCCGGCGGCTGATGCCGCAGCGGACAGGCCAGTGGAGACGGAAAAACAACAGCAGCAAAAGCACCTGCCGGAAGACCAGGTAATTATCCCCCCGTTTGACCTTCCGGAGAAGGACATAGTGGAAATGAAGGACAAGGCTCAACGCTTGAAACCGATTATCGAAAAAGACAGGGATTTAACACGAATAAAAATAATTGATATAGAGGAAATTCCGGGAATCGTACCGAAGTTGCATCTTGCGTATGGATATGGCACAGTGCTGAACCTGCCGTTCTCCTTTGCCGGTGAGGATGTCGCGATCGGCTCCCGGGAAAAGTTCACCATCGAAATTAAGGACACTTCACTTGTCATCTTTCCTCTCAAAGAATTTAAAACTACAAATTTGATAGTGTTTGAGAAAAAGGACGGGATCTCTTTGCCGCATCATTATCTCCTTGCGGAGGACCTGTCATCGGGAGAAGCCGACCTGACGGTCAACGTAAGACGACGAAGCGTGAACGATGTTTCTTCAGCAACGGATGCAGTGGTGCGTATGATAACCACGCAAAATTTACCAGAAAAAGGTTCGGCCGAAGACTTGCTGCTTGAAGGACGATCACCCTCGCTTGTGAGGCTTGATGAATACCCGTTTCTGAGCATGATGAAGCTCGTAAAGCCGGACCTGTACGTCTTCATGATAGCTGGCAGGGTAAGCCCTGTCGGCACCGCGGAATTCTGCATCGATCTCGGAAACGGCACAAGCATAATAGGCTCACGTCAACCCCGCGTCGCGGTACGGAGGATAAGTGATGGGAAAACTTTCAGATACCGGCATTAATGGTTTCATTCTTGTTTTGCTCGCCGTTTTGATCATTATTGTCCACCAGCCGGTCAGGGCCGGGCAAACTGAAGTGGAGACCGCAATGCCGCCGTCGGCGACACTGTCCCCGGTTATATCTGTACTGGCGAGGCAGGTCGCTTTTGTAAAGACCTTTTCCATCGATTTTCCTTATCAGTATGAACCGGGTTCTTCAGATGGGGGCAAAAACAGGCATATGAAAGGTAGTGCAAAGAAATGAGGAGCGAATGAAGAAAGCAGACCATAATCTAAGGTTGGTTGTTTTACTCGTCCTGATCTTCCTGGTTTCGTGGGGGTGTTCGCCTGCGATCCGCCAGATATCAAATGACGCTATCGAAAAGGAATCGGTACTGGCGGCCCGCGATGAAGGCAGGCAACAGGGAAGACAGGAGGGCATAAATATATGCAGGACGGAAATTGATGAAATGTTGAGGGATTTCGTCCGAAGATATCGAGATCAGCTTCTATATCTTGAATTGGTGAAGGGCGGCGCGATAATGCCGGCACAGGTGCGGCTTGTATACAACCCGGCGAAGATAAGCAGCGATGGGAGCAGCTACTCAGCCCCGGGGCTTACCTGGAAGATCGTTTCACCACCCCAGTTTGTCAGCAACGATGCACAGGGCGACTGGCTAAAGAAGGACAGGGCGAACTTCTGCTATTTTCTGGTCGAATCTTTTTTCACTGAGAGCGAGGCCTTTCTCTTTCTCGGCAATACGAAAAAACCGGATGACGCGTTCCTTACGATCGCACCCTACGGAGATGGCGGGAGATGGGCCGTCATTGGTAAAGCTTTTAAAGGAAGGTGCGACGATACCCTGCTGTTTTACAAAAGGCTTGGCCGGCAGCCTGCCCGCATAGATTAGAAGAAGATGCTGATCCGATATTCACCGGGCAAATATGATGATCGGATACCATTCCCGGTGCAAAAAAGGGTTTCTGCCTGCGAGCGAACTGGCAATCACCGTGAATTACTTGTTCTTGAGATTGCTGGCGGCAGGTCGCACGAGCTGAAGATCGATGAATGTTCATCGTTGATGTCCCGTCAAAACAGGGCAAAATCGTGGTTGAAGCTGGTTGGTCTGTTCCTGCTTATTGTTGCCTTCTGTGTCGGAACGAATAACATTATATCGCGGCTCTGCGCGGGTGGCCGCAGCCTGGGAATTCTCGTCATAGTCCAGCTCGTTATGAGCCTTGCCCTGCTTACCTATCTAACCTGGGTTTTCAAGACAACCATCGAGCGACACATATACGGCGGTCTGAAACACAGTCTTGGAGAGATCTATTTCCAGTCTGAAAAAGAAAGATCGCTGTTCGGTGATATCTCAAGAAATGAGAGGAGAAACAGAGATGGTTCAAAAGCTTAGAGCGATCAAAAGGGCGATACGGGAAATTCCCCCGCCGGGCTGTATTTTCCCTGTATTTTTCGCATCCGGTTTCGTGTTCTCACGGGAGGCGCAGGCTGACACATTCAGTGTCACATGGGGTGAAGGATCGAATACCGCTGAATCGTTTTTAACGAATCTTTCCACGATGTTGATGAACGGGCTCCTGGCAATATCGTTCTGTGCCGGTACAGGCCTCATTATATGGGGATTCGTTTCAATGGCGAACAGGGACAGTAATCCTCAGGGAGCACAGGGGGCCTGGAAAAAGGTCGCATTCGGGGGATGTCTGGTATCGCTTTCTTTCATCCTGGGGATAGTGAAGGCAACAATGAAGAGTGCGGCAGGATGATGAGCCAGAGAAAA
>CALMFJ010000165.1 GCA_937862865.1 uncultured Pseudomonadota bacterium
CCGGAGAATAACGGTTTTGCAGACCGTCGCCTTACCACTTGGCTATGCCGCCATTTTTGAAGGACCGGGCGACCTGCGCGTCGGTACTTGAGAGCTATTGGAGCGGGCATCTTCACCCGCGACTACCTTTCTATAATAGGCGAGCTATTGCTCGCCAAATAGTCTATGGAGCGGGAGTCTTCACCCGCTACATTCCTAATTATGATGCGAGCTTTAGCTTGCGTGTAATCTTATGGAGCGGGAAACGGGATTTGAACCCGCGACTTCAACCTTGGCAAGGTTGCACTCTACCGCTGAGTTATTCCCGCGCGTGTTGTTTTTTATAATACAAACGCGTCCCGCATGTCAAGACGGAAAAGGAAGGCGGCGGCTGCCGTTAATGTGCCTTGTGAAAATATTGTTATTGCCGTATTTGCGCTTCAATGGTATATGGGAAGATACAAGGATGAACGAAGGAGCTGGCGCATAATGGCACAGGTGCTCGCAATGATACTTGCAGGGGGAAGGGTCGGGGAGCTCGACGTCCTGACATTTTTCCGGCCGAAATCCGTGCTTCCCTACGGCGGCCTGTACCGCGTCATCGATTTCCCGATGAGCAATCTCATGCATTCGGACATCGAGAACGTCGGGATCTTATCGCAGTACCGGCCTTTCGAGCTGATAAGCCATATCGCGAACGGGGAACCGTGGGACATGACGGGCAGGCAGAGGCGGGCGGTCATATTGCCGCCCTTCCAGGGAAGGGGTTCGTCCGACTGGTACCAGGGGACCGCCGATGCCGTTTACCAGAACACCGACTTTATCAGAATGAACGATCCCGAGCTGGTGATCGTCCTGTCGGGGGACCATATCTACCGGATGGACTACCGCACGTTGATCGAGTTCCACAGGGAGAAGAAAGCGGACCTGACGGTGGCGTTCACGCGCGTGTCACCGCTGAAGGACTCCTCACGCTTCGGCCTTGCAGCCATCGAAGATGAGGACCCGCGTGGCGGAAAGGTCACGGAGTACCGGGAAAAACCAAAGAACTCGAACCTCGAATGGGCCTCGCTCACCATTTACGTCTTTAAAACGGAGCTCCTCATCGCGGCCCTCAACGACAACGCAACGCATGCATCGCACGAGTTCGGCAGGGACATCATCCCCATGCTCCTGAAAAAGCACCGGGTCTACGGGTACAAACACACCGGCTACTGGGGATACACGCGGACGATCGAGGAATACTACCGTACGAGCATGGACATCCTCGGCTACAGGCCGAAAGTGGACATACGCTCGTGGGAGATCAGGACCAACATGGCGAACGACGGCATCCGCGACCGCAAGCCGGCCTTCGTAGGCGCCTCTGCCAGGCTCAAGGACACATTTTTTTACGCGGGGTGCTCCATCGAGGGAACGGTCAGGAACTCTATCCTCTTTCCCGGGGTTTCCGTCGAAAAAGGGGCCGTTGTCGAGGACTCCATCCTCTTTTTCGATTCGACCGTCAAGGCCGGCGCACGGGCCAAGCGCACGATCGCCGACAGCGCATGTACGATCGGCGCGCACGCCGACGTAGGCGGCCCGGGAGATAAGCTGACCGTGATCGGGATGGGCACGGACGTGCCGGAAAACGTTCGCATCGCGGGCGGGGTAACGGTGCATCCCAAGCTCAAGCCCGGGGCGTTTACCAAACCCCGGTATAAAGCGGGGGAGGTGATCCAGTGAAGGGCACGGCGGCGATACTCCTTGCGGGCGGCGTCGGAAGCCGCCTCAACATCCTCGTGCGGCACAGAGCGAAACCGGCGGTGCCGTTCGGCGGCATATACCGCATCATCGATTTTACCTTGAGCAACATCGGCAACTCGAGCATGACGTCCGTCGCGGTGCTGACCCAGTACAAGCCGCTGTCCCTCATGGACCACATCGGGGACGGCGCGTCATGGGACATGTCGGGCAGGTCCCGCAGCGTCAAGATATTCCCGCCGAAGACGGGTGAAGAGGACTGGGACTGGTACAGGGGAACGGCCGACGCGGTGCGGCAGAACATCTCGTTCGTCGAGTCGGCTAAAGGCAACGAGATCATGATACTCTCCGGGGACCACGTATACCGGATGGATTACCGCGACATGGTCGCCTTCCACCGCGAAAAAGGGGCCCGGGTCACGATCGCGACCCTTCCGGTCCCGTGGGAGGACACGCACCAGTTCGGAACGGCCATAATCGACAATGACAGCAGGATCGTCGAATGGGAGGAAAAATCTCCCAGGGCAAAATCCAACCTCGCATCAATGGGAATCTACGTCTTCGACCGGCAGTACCTTATCTCCCTCCTTACCGAGTCGAAGGAGGACGATTTCGGGCACCATATAATCCCCCAGGCACTGCAGGAAAAGGTCGTATATGCTTATGCCTTCGATGGCTACTGGCGCGACGTCGGCACCGTTCAGGCATACTGGGACGCAAATATGGACCTCCTTGATCCCGCATCGGGGATAGATCCTGAAATGTGGGGGACCATGACCAATATCAACGCGGGGGGTTCCATCTGCGACAGGCCACCTGTGTCCGCCGCAGGCCGGGCCCGCATAAAACGGTCGCTCATATCCCCCGGCTGTACGATCGAGGGAAGGGTCGAAAATTCAGTCCTGTCGCCCGGGGTCGTCGTGAAGAAGGGTGCCTCCGTGCGCAACTCGATCATCATGCACGACTGCATCATCGGGGAAGCGGTTGAGATCGAGCGGGCGATAATCGACAAGGAAGTATCCATCGGGAGGGACACAGCCGTCGGCATCGGCGATGCGGGTATCGCCAACCGGGAACACCCGAAGCATCTCTACTCGGGCCTCACCGTTATCGGCAAGCGAACGGTCATCCCCGACAGGATAAGCATAGGAACGAACTGCATCATTGACCCGATGCTGGATGAGTCTGCATTCCCGAAAGAGGTAAAGAGCGGTTCATCGGTAACACGCCCCAAACCTTAACATCGCCGCACGAAAGCAACGCATGAACGTATGACGGGTGGAATTGAGAAAGCATTAAAAGACCCCCTCTCGCCCGTTCGTCGCCTGCGCTCCTCTCTAGGGCCCGCAAAGTTCACAGAGAAAGGCGGAGCGCCGCGGGAGCCCGGAGCCTGCCAGGCTCCCGCGGCATCTTCGATCCTGCCTGCGGCAGGATGACCGCTTGGACTGATAATTTCAATGAATGGTTTTCTTTTCTTCGGCGAAACCGACGAAAGTGCCGGCTGATTCTGGCAGGCTCCAGTGAGCCGAAGGCGAACGGGCGAGAGGGTGTCTTTTATGCAGGCTTGACAGGAGATGTTGTTTCTGGTTTTATTGAAAAACCAATTACATGCGAAGGACGGGCGTAATGATCGAGTTCAAGGCCATCGAATCGGCAAGCACATTTCTCGATCCCAGGAACGGTTTTTCACAATCTACGGTGGACTTCCAGGTGAGGATCGACCCGCTGACAGGGCGGACCTGCCATTTTTCCCACTTCGGGGCGCTCAAGGCCCAGAAGCTGGACCTGCCCGGATACGAAAAGCCCGAGGTAAAAGGCTTCTGCCCGTTCTGCAGCGATAAACGTGAAAAGGCGACGCCGAGGTTCACGCCGGACATCGTCCCCGAAGGACGGCTCATCCGCGGCGAGGCGTGCCTCATCCCGAACCTTTTCCCCTACGACATCCACAGCGGGGTCGTCATCATGACGGACGATCATGTCGTCGGGCTCTCCGGGTTTTCGAAGGAGCGCCTGACAGATTCGTTTCTGCTGGGGCTCGATTTCCTGCGGAAGATAGACGCGCTCGACCCGGCCCTGCCCTACCACCTCATGACGTGGAACTACATGCCGCCGTCAGGCGGGGGCCTCGTCCACCCCCACCAGCAGTACTTCGCAACCAAATTCCCCGGCAACCAGTTCACGGATGAGCTCAAAGGGTCGGAGCGTTTTTTCAAAACCTACGAAAAAAACTACTGGCACACCCTCATAGAAGCGGAAATGGCGGGCAACGCACGATATATAGGAAAGGTCGGGCAGACCCACTGGATCACACCGTTCGCGTCGATGGGCCTTCTGGGAGAGATCATGTGCGTCTTCCCCGATGTCTTCTCCATCCGCGACCTCAAGAAAGAGCACGTCGACGACCTTGTGTCCGGGCTCGGCAGGGTCTTCAGGTTCTATGAGGCCGAAGGCATCTTCAGCTTCAACGCATCGCTCTCATTCGGCCCCGTGGGCCAGGGACACTTCAACTCTTATTTCAGGATCGTGCCGCGGACATTTCTCAACATGCGCGATTTCGCCCCCGACCTCAACTTCTTCCAGGCGGTGCTTGCGGAACCCATCTGCATCGTGCTGCCCGAGGACCTCTGCAGGGACATACGGCCGTACTTCGCATAGACAGCTTTTTCCTTGCATCATCAATACACTATGATATAGTTGTTATATGGACGTCAAAGAGCTCGTGACGAAGAACCGCAGTTACCGGCGATTCCAGGAAAGCGAGCCGCTGTCACCCGGACAGCTCAAAAGCCTCGTCGAGCTTGCGCGGCTGTCGGCGTCAGCGGGCAACCTCCAGCCCCTCAAATTTATGCTGTCCCAGGACCCGATACGCAACGGGGCCATTTTCTCCTGTCTTCGATGGGAGAGCTTCATAAAGAACTTTCCGCCGCCCGGCCCGGGCAGGCGGCCTGCGGCGTATATCGTTATCCTCGGCGATACGTCGATCACGAAACAGTTCTGGTGCAACCACGGTATCGCCGCGCAGAGCATACTCCTCGGCGCGGTCGAAATGGGTTTCGGCGGCTATATCCTGACAGATATCGACAGGCAGGCGCTTGCGGGGTTTCTCAAGATACCCGAGCATCTCGAAATATTACTGGTCATCGCTCTCGGCCTGCCCCGCGAACGCGTCGTAATAACGGATGCGGTTGACGGCAAGGTGACCTACTGGCGGGACATCAACAAGGTCCACCATGTCCCGAAGCGCGGCCTGAACGAGATCATTCTTGATCTATAATAAGGTAGGGACCGGTATGAGCTTATTGGAACTCGCGACAAAGACCCGAAGCTGCAGGCGGTTTTACGAGAAAGAACCGATAAGCCTCGATCAGCTCCGGTCTCTCGTCGACCTTGCCCGGCTGGCCCCGTCGGAAGCGAACCTCCAGCCGCTCAGGTACATCATTTCCCATAACCCGGGCAAGAACTCCGGGATCTTCTCCTGCCTCGGCTGGGCGGGTTATCTCACCGATTGGCCCGGCCCCGTGGAGGGCGAGCGGCCCGCCGGCTACATAATCATCCTCGGCGATACAACATTGACGAGGGAGTTCGACTGTGAATACGGGACCGCCGCGCAGAGCATCGTCTTTGGCGCCACCGAAATGGGTTTCGGAAGCTGCATGATCGGCAATATCGACAAGGACCGCCTCGCCGCACTCTTGAAAATACCCTCGCGCTACGATGTGCTCCTCGTCATCGCCCTCGGGAAACCGAAAGAAGAGATCGTCCTCGAAGAAATAAAAGGCGGCGACGTGAAGTACTGGCGCGACGAAAAGCAAGTTCACCATGTCCCGAAACGCCCTCTCTCCGAGTTGATCTTCGAACCCTGAAAGAACGTTCTACGTTCTGCGTTTATTTCCCAAAATAACTTTGTAAAGGTTCCGATCATGCGGGACGGTCAATTCATCTTCGATCGGACCGCGCACCGTTCCTTTTC
>CALMFJ010000166.1 GCA_937862865.1 uncultured Pseudomonadota bacterium
CATTCCCGCGAAAGCGGGAATCCAGCGGCTTTGATCTTTTTAACGCAGAACGCAGGACCATTATTTTATTGACTCATCCCCCCATTCCCTGTACAAACATTTAGGTTATGATCGCGATTATCGGCGGAACGTCCCTTCTTGATACTGCAAGCTTCACCGGATGGCCCGATGCGACGGTCTCGACAGGGTTCGGCCCCGTTGTGATGAAGAGATCGGGCGACAACGCCGTGTTCCTGCAGCGCCACGGCAATCCCTGCGTACCTCCGCACAGGATCAATCATAAAGCGAATATGAGCGCGCTCAAGGAACTCGGGGTACGAAAAATACTCGCGATAAATTCTGTCGGCAGCCTTAAAACGGCTATCAGGCCGGGAACGCTTGTCGTCCCCGACGACTTTATCTGCCCGTGGCATATCGAGACATTTTTTGACGAAGAGGCGCGTTATATGGTCCCGGTAATGGACGAGGCGTTCGCCAAAGATGTTTTCGGCATATGCAGAATGCATACGCGGTCTGTCCGGTTGGGCGGAACGTATGTGCAGACCACGGGGCCCCGCCTGGAGACGCGAGCGGAGATAAGGATGCTCAAGAGGTTCGGGGACATCGTCGGCATGACCCTTGCCTCGGAGGCGGCGCTCGCGCTGGAATTGGAACTGCCGTATGCCAGCGTATGCTCGGTCGACAACTATTGCCACGGGATACGCGAGATACCCCTCACCATGGATGAGATCTTCGCGAATGTCGCGAAAAACGCCCGGATGATCGAAAGGATACTCACCACGTTCCTCAACAGGAATGCCGCATGAATATCCTTATCAAGAACGTCCTGCTCAATGGATCGGCAACCGATATATTCATCGAGAACGGTACCATACGCGAGATATCGCCTCAATGCTCCCGCGGGGCCGACAAGGTCATAGACGGCAGCGGCAAGGCCGCCCTGACCTCGCTCATCAACGGGCACACCCACGCGGCAATGACCCTCTTCCGCGGTTTTGCCGATGACATGCCCCTCAAGTCCTGGCTCGAGGACAAGATCTGGGTGCTCGAAAAGAAACTGACCCCCGACGACGTGTACTGGGGGGCCCGCCTCGCATGCCTCGAGATGATAAAGAACGGCATCACCGTCTTCAACGACATGTACTGGCACTGGGAGGCCACCGCGCGCGCCGTCAGGGACATGAACATACGCGGGTTTATCAGTGCGGTGTTCATCGATATGTTCGACAACGCGGAAGGCCGTGAACAGATCGCCCGGAATCGCGATCTCTACGCCCGGTCGAGGGAGTACGCACCGCACGTGACATTTACGTTCGGTCCCCACGCGATATACACGGTTTCCCGGGAAAGCCTGGAATGGATGCGGGATTTCTCCGCTGAAAATGACATCCTTATTCATATGCACCTCAGCGAGACGGAAAATGAGTCGGTTTTCAGCCGGAAGACATACGGGACGTCGCCGACCGCATTTCTCGATTCCCTGGGTATCCTGTCCGGGCGCTTCATAGGGTGTCACGGGTGCATGCTCGATGAGAATGACGCAGCGATCCTCGGCAGCCGCGGCGCCCGGCTCGTGCATGTTCCCGTATCGAACCTGAAGCTTGCCGCCGAGAAGATATTCCCGCACCGGCTCGTGCAGGAGGCCGGGATACCCTACTGCTTCGGAACGGACGGATGCGCCTCGAACAATCACCTCGATATCCTGGAAACGATGAAGTTCGCGTCATTGCTCGCCAAGTTCTCCTCGTCCGACCCGACCATGCTGCCCGCCCGGCAGACCTTCGAGATGGGAACGCGGACTGCCGCCGATATCTTCCGCCTCGGCAGATGGTCAATTGAGGAAGGGTCAAGTCCCGATATCATGCTTATCGACCTCGACAGGCCGGAGTTCGTCCCCAATTTCGAGCTCTATTCCGATATGGTGTACGCGACGAACGGCTCCGCGGTGGACACCGTCATCTGCAGGGGCGAGGTCGTCATGGAGGGGCGCATCGTACCCGGCGAAGAGGAGATCATGGCGAGGGCCGGGGAAATTGCGCGCGATCTTGTAAAAAGATGATCTTTGTGTGCGACGTCATGCTGGGCAAATTGGCCCGTTACCTCAGGGTGCTCGGGCTTGACGCCCCGTACCTGCACCACGGCGGATCTCCGGTATCCCCCGCCGGGGACCGGGGGCCCTCTGTCCTGTTCACAAAAAAAGCTGCATATGCAGGCAAGCAGGGCGCCATCCTCGTCCACAGCAACGATCCCCGGGAACAACTGAGGGAAATAAGCGGGCACATCCGGCCGTATATAAACCCCGACGACCTCATGACCCGGTGCATCGAATGCAATGTTCGCCTGGTCGAAGCGAGGAAAGAGGACATAGAGCCGCTGGTCCCCGAGTATATCTACCACCATCAGGCATCGTTCAGGACCTGCCCGTCCTGCCGCAGGGTATACTGGGAGGGATCGCATGCGGAAGAGATGGATGAATGGGTAAGAAATTTTTATCGTGAAGCGTGAATCATAAGCAGTGAACAGTGAGCAATGAACCGTAAGCAGTAAATGAGGAAAATTCACTGTTCACTGTTTACTTTTCACTTTTCACTGTTTGTAAACCGAGGTGTCGATGAGAGGGAAATTTCCGTTCCACGAAATGATCAGGGTCCTGACGAAGTTGTTTCCTCAGGAGGCTGCTCCGGTCATAACGCGCCTTTCCCGGGATACGGACAGGGACCCGTTCGTTATCCTTGTCGGGACCCTCCTGAGCCTGAGGACGAAGGACGAGACCACGGAAAAGGTGATGGCGGTCCTCATGCCGCGAATGAAGCGCCCGCAAGACCTCATCGATATACCGCTCGATGAGCTGGAAAAGCTCATCTACCCGGTCGGTTTTTACAGGAACAAGGCGAAGGGCCTCAAAGAAGTTGCGGCCGAAATAGTGAATGTGTACGACGGCGTGGTCCCCGATACGATAGAAGAGCTCATAAAGATCCGCGGGGTCGGGCGAAAGACCGCAAACCTCGTTGTTACCGAGGGGTACGGGAAACCGGGCATCTGCGTCGATACCCACGTCCACAGGATATCGAACCGGACCGGGGCCGTAACGACCAGAAACCCGCACCAGACCGAAGACGAGCTGCGCAAAATACTGCCCCCGCAGTACTGGATAACGTACAACGCGCTCCTGGTCACCTTCGGAAAACGCATCTGCACCCCGCTGTCCCCGAAATGCAGCGAGTGCCCCCTGGCAGGCATCTGTGAGAAAAAGGGCGTAACCCGGTCGAGGTGAAGGGAACGTACCGCGTTCTACGTTCTGCGTTCTACGTTGTTTAAGTCATCGAAAAGATACGGAAAGGGCGCCATCCTGGCCTGCCGGGATCCAGTGTCTTTGGTTTTTTAACGTAGAACGCTATCACCCCTTCACCCTTCCCGCCAGGAAAAGCATCGCCGCGAGGGACAGTGCCGTGAAAAGTGCCGTTGACGGCGGGCCCGCGGCGAAAATGCCGGCTGAGGCGGAACCCAGGGCAAAAAGCCATAAAGCTAACGCCCGGCTAAGGCCGGGCCCCCGGCAGATCGCGGCGAGCCAGAGTGAAAGCACGGCCCCGAACGCGGACAGGCAAAGGGCGGCCATGCTGGCGGCGGGTTCTATCCTGAACAGCAGGGTGTTCCCGAAGCACCCTATCACCCGGGGCCGGCTGAAGAATAGAAAAGGGACGAGCGTCGTGACGGCACTCAAGGGGGCCAGGAAGGAGATGGTCGATAAAACGGCCCGTCCGGCTTTCAGGGGCCCTGCCAGAAGGGCCAGGACCGCGCCGGCCAGATAGACCCATACAGGAAAAAGGAGCATGATTTCGCTGAAATTACCATATCTCGCGCAACGAATTCCAGACTCGCACGATTATTATTTTTTTACCTTTACAAAACAGGCTTTTTTCTGGTAATTTTGCAATCATATGAAAAAATTGAAAGGCCTTATCATACTCCTGTTGGTTGTGTGCCTTCCTGTTATCGTTTTCGCTCAGGAATCCGAACGGATCGCAAAAATCGAAGTCACGGGAAACGAGCGCGTCGACACTGCGGTTATCACGAACAATATAAAAACGAAGGAAGGCGATCCGTACAACCTCGACAAAATACGCGAGGATATGAAGAGCATTTACAGGACCGGTTTCTTCAGTGATGTCCAGATAGATATCAAGGACTCCGATAAGGGCAAGACTGTCACATTTGTCGTTATTGAAAGACCTCCTGTAAAGTCGATCCTGATCTCCGGCAATAAAAAGATCAAAACGGACGACTTGCTCGACAAGGTAAAGGTGAAAACCGGCACCGTTCTCAACATCGAGAAGGTCAAAGAAAGCATGGACGACATCCGGAAGTTGTATTCCAGCAAGGGGTACTATGCCGCCAGGATCACATACGAGATCGATTACGGCGAGAAGTACGATGCGACCGTCACTTTCGTCGTCGATGAACCGCAGCAGTCCTACGTCAAGAAGATCACCTTCACCGGCAACAAGCACTTTAAAGACGGTACGTTGAAGGGCTATATGCAGACCAAGGAAAAGGGCATGCTTTCCTGGTTCACCGGGTCGGGCATACTCGATGAAGACGTGCTGAGCTCCGACCGAAGGAACCTCGAGGCATTCTACCACGACAAAGGGTACACCAAGGTCAAGGTGGGCGTACCCGACATCGCGCTCTCAAAGGACGGCAAGAGCATAACGATAACGACCGCCATTGAAGAAGGCGTGATCCATAAGGTCGGCACGATCGAATTTGCCGGAGATATCATAATACCCCAGGAAGAGCTGCTCAAAAAGATCAAGACAAAACCGGGCGACACCTTCAGGAGCACGATATTCTATGAAGACGTCCTGACAATCACCGATATGTACCAGGACAAAGGGTATGCCTTTGCCGAGATTGCACCGACCACGGTGATCGACGACGAGAACCATATCGTCAACGCCACGTTCAACATAACGAAGAACCAGGAAGTGTTCTTCAACCGCATCAACATCATCGGGAACAAGCGGACCCGCGACAAGGTCGTCAGGCGTGAACTGAGATTTGCCGAAGGTGACCGCTTCTCCATTACAGGGATAAAAAACAGCAAGAAGAGACTCAAGAATACGACATTTTTCAAAGATACCGATTTCAAGATCATTAAGACCGACGATCCGCAAAAAGTGAATGTCGACCTCGCCATCGAGGAAAAACCCACAGGGACCTTCAGCGTCGGCGCCGGTTACAGCACGACCGACAAGGCCATCGTCTCCGGCTCCATATCGGAGGATAACTTCTTCGGCACGGGGAGAAGGCTTTCGCTTTACGCCGGTTTGAGCGGCTACACCAACGAGTTCAGGCTGACATACCTTGAACCGTACGTATTCGACAGAAAGTTCGACATGGGGACAAGTCTTTACAATTTTAGACGTTACATGGACACGTACGACTATAAGAGGACCGGCGGCAACATCGGCCTTATCAAACCGCTCACCGATACGGTCAGGGCCAGCGCCAAGTACCGTCTCGAAAATGTCGATGTCAGCGGTATAACGAGCGATGCCAGCACATACATCAAGGAGCAGGAAGGCACGACCCTCACGAGCAGCATGATATTTGCCCTTACCCAGAATACGATAGACAACATCCAGGACCCGACAAAAGGGTTTAACACGGGTATAAGTGTGGAAACAGCCGGTGGTATTTTTGGCGGAGACGCCTACTTTGTCAGTGCGACAGGCTACTACGGAAGATACTTTCCGATCAAGTTCATGGAAAGCTCCTTCTTTGTCAAGGGAACACTGGGCAGCGTCGGTGGATACAGCGGCCGACAGGTCCCCATCACCGAGAAATTTTATGTCGGCGGGATCAGCTCCATCCGCGGTTTCCGTTACGGCGAAGCCGGCCCTACCGATGAAAATGGCGAACCCATCGGCGCGAAGAACCAGATGTTCTACAATTTCGAATGGATCTTCCCTATTTACAAACCAGCGAGTGTCAAAGGCGTGGTCTTCTTTGACACGGGCGCCGGCTTCGACGACTGGAGCAGCCTCAGGATGAGGACCTCCGGTGGAGTCGGCTTGCGCTGGTTCTCACCTATGGGCCCCATCCGCCTGGAATTCGGGTGGAACCTCAACCCCCAGGAAGGCGAGAGGAAAAGTCTTTTCGATTTCACGATCGGAACCCAATATTAGCAAGGAGGCTTTATGAAACACTTTTTTACGGTCTTTTTTGTCGTCATGGTCCTGCTCACACCGCTTGCAGCGAAAAGCCAATCAGCTGTCAACATCGCTTATATAGACCTGCAGAAAGTAATGCTCGAATCGGAGCCCGGCAAACAGATCCGCGGTACACTGACAAAGGAAGCGGAAAGGCTGAAAGCCACGCTCGACAGCAAGCAGAACGAGCTTCAGAGATTGAAGGATGCGGCAGAAAAACAGGGCGCCACGATAACGCCGGAGGCGCGTGCCCAGAAGGAAAAAGATTACCAGGCAAAGCTCAAAGATTACCAGAGGCTTTACAATGATTATCAGACCGAGCTCCAGCAGAAAGACATGGAATTTACCCAGAAGGTCTTGAAGCAGGTTGAAGAGGTCGTGAAATCAATCGGCGAGAAAGAAAAATACACGCTGATCCTCGAGAAAAGCCAGGCAGGCATCCTTTTTGCTGCGCCCACGGTCGATATCACGAACAGAGTGATCACGCTCTTTAACGAGTCAGCGAAGAGAAAACCGATCAGATAATGATCACGCTTAAGGATATCGCTGCCTCGGTCAAGGGGGATCTGATCGGTGACGGAGATATCCCGATCAGCGGAATCGCAGGCATTCAGAGTGCGGTAGAGGGAGAGATAACCTTCCTCACTCACTCCAGCTACACAAAGTTTGTCCCCGAATGCAAAGCATCCGCCCTTATCATCGGCAGGAAAACAGCTCTTGCCGATGTGAGGGCGGTTCAAAACATCGTTGTCGTAGACAATCCCGAACTCGCGTATATCTGTGTGGCTGCCCTGTTCCAGAAAGGCCCCGTCATCAAACCGGGTATACACCCTTCAGCCTCCGTAAGCGCGACTGCCGTCATTGCACCGGGCGCATCAGTAGGGGCTTTCGCATGCATAGAAGACAACGTCCGGATCGGCGATAATGCTGCTGTATACCCTTTCGTTTATATCGGCCCGAACGTGACGATCGGGCCGGGCAGCACCATTTACCCCCACGTCACGATTTACCGCGACACCACGATCGGCCGGAATGTAATAATCCACGCTAATACGGTCATAGCCGCCGACGGGTTCGGTTATATCTGGGACGGGTCGAAGCACGCCAAAATACCCCAGCTCGGTTCCGTCATTATTGAAGACGACGTCGAGATAGGGGCCAATACGGCGATAGACAGGGCCTCTCTCGAAAAGACCGTGATCGGCAAAGGGACCAAGATCGACAATCTGGTCCAGGTCGCCCACAATGTGACCATTGGCCAGGACTCGGTCATAGTGTCCCAGGTCGGCATTGCCGGCAGTGCCCGCATAGGCAACGGTGTCGTCCTGGCAGGACAGGCCGGGGTGCGCGACCATGTGACCATCGGGGACGGCGTCATGGCGGGGGGAGGAACGGGCATCACGAAGGATGTGCCTGCCGGTTCCATCATCTGGGGGACACCCCACATGCCTCACAAGGAATGGATGAAGCTCCAGATCTACATGAAGAGGCTTCCTGACCTCGTTGAGAGAATAAAGCAGATCGAGAAAAAACTGCCCGCGGAGGAGACTGATGATTGACATAAATGAGATCCTGGACCTGCTTCCCCACAGGTATCCATTCCTTCTGGTGGACAGGGTCCTTGAACTCGAAGAGGCAAAGAAGATCGTTGCGATCAAGAACGTTACCCTGAATGAGCCTTTCTTTCAGGGCCATTTTCCCGGCAGGCCGATCATGCCGGGCGTCCTTATCCTGGAGGCTATGGCGCAGACGGGGGGAGTGCTGGCGTTCAGGTCCTTCCCGGGCATGAAAGGGTCGGTCTTTTTCACCGGTATCGACGGGGCACGTTTTCGTAAACCCGTGATCCCCGGCGATCAAGTGAAGTGCGTGGTCGAGGTCGTGAAACACAGGCGGGAGATCTGGGTCTTCGAGGCCAAAGCGTACGTTGAAAATGATCTCGTGGCAGAGGCGCGTATAATGGCCATGCTTAAACAGGAATAGAGGAGCTCAGGAACGTGATACATTCAACAGCTGTTATCGATAAAAACGCCGAGATAGCGCAAGACGCTGAGATAGGGCCTTACAGCGTTATAGAGGCAGGCGCCTGCATAGGCAAGGGGGCACGCATCGGGAGCCATGTTGTCATCCAGGGGAACACGACGATCGGGGAGAATTGCACCATCAGCCCCTTCGCATCGATCGGCGGGCCTCCCCAGGACATCGGGTACAGGTTCGAGCCGACCCGGGTGATCATAGGCAACAACAATACCATCAAGGAATATGTGACGGTCAACAGGGGGACCACGAAGGGAGGCGGTGTAACGAAGGTCGGCGACAATAATTTCATCATGGCCTACGCGCACATCGCCCACGACTGTCAGGTCGGTTCCAACATCATCATGGCGAACGGCGCGACGCTCGCCGGTCATGTCGAGGTCGCGGATTTTGTCATTTTCAGCGGCTTGTGCGCCGTCCACCAGTTCTGCAGGGTCGGCAAATACGCCTTTATCAGCGGCCTGACGGGAATCCCCAAGGATGTTCCCCCGTTTGTCATCGCAGCGGGCGACAGGGCCAAGCTTTACGGCCTGAACCTTGTCGGCCTGGAGCGGCGCAACTTTTCCAAGGACGAGATCGCAAAGTTGAAGCGGGCGTACAGGATCCTCTTCCGGTCCGCCCTGCCTCTCAAGACCTCTCTCAAGATCATCCGCGATGAGCTCGACGGCGACAATATCGCCTATCTCACAGAGTTCATAGAAAGCTCGACGAGGGGAATATGCCGGTAAATGTGGCCGTCATCGGTCTTGGCCACATGGGCCGGATCCATTTGAGCAAACTGTGTGCATTCGAAGGGGTCACCGTCAGCGGGATCTGCGACATCGATGACGAGCGTGCCCGGGAGTACGGCACGCAGTATTCCGTTCCGGTATGCACCGCCTATTCCGACGCTATCAACGGGGCTTCGTGCGCCGTTATTGCGACACCGACCGAATCCCACTACACCATCGCCCGGGAGTGCCTCGAGAGGGGCGTTCACGTTTTTCTCGAGAAACCGATAACCGTTCTGCCGGAAGAAGCCCGCGAGCTTGTTGATCTGGCCCGGTTAAGGGGGCTTGTTCTCCAGGTCGGCCATCTCGAACGGTTAAACCCCGCTCTCACCCGTGCCCTGCCCCGCGTTACGAAACCGCTCCTTATCGAAACAAGGAGGGTGAGCCCTTTTACGGGCCGCTCCACCGATGTGGATGTTGTTCTCGACCTTATGATCCACGACCTTGACCTGGTGCTTTCCCTGGCGCACGGCACTGTTCAGGATGTATCGGCACAGGGCATCTGCTTCGTTTCGCGTCTTTACGACACGGTGAACGCACGGGTCGAGTTTTCGGATGGGTGCGTCGCGAGCCTCATGGCGAGCCGGGCCGCGGCCCACCGCGAAAGGTCGATAACGATTTACGAGGAGAGACAAACGTTCTATGTCGACCTGATGCAGGGAAAGCTTGTCACGGTGACAAGCACCGGGGACCAGAAGACCGGCACAACCGAGTTTACCTGCGATCAGATGGACCCCGTGAAGGACGAGCTCCTGCAATTTGTCATGGCCGCCGCCGGCCATGGTACGCCAAGCGTCAGCGGAGTGGACGGCCTGAAGGCCCTCGAGCTTGCCAACCGGATCCGGGATCATATTGCCGGAAAACTAAGGTGCCGCACATAAACAAAAAGATCTTCATATCGACCGGGGAATTATCCGGCGAGATCCACGCCTGCCACCTCGTAGAATCCATCAGGAAAATCCGCAATTTCTCTCTGTCCGCCATGGGGTCGGAGAGGCTTGCCGCACTGGGTGTCGACATTGTCCATGATTACCGGGACATCTCGGTCACGGGCTTAAGCGAGGTCCTGTCCCATATGGGACATATACGGCGGGCCTTTGACGATGTGAAGAATCATCTTCGGTCCCGCCGGCCGGACGTCGTCATCCTCGTCGATTTTCCCGGCTTCAACATGAGGATCGCACGTTTTGCGTCGTCGCTCGGCATACCCGTGGTCTATTTTATACCTCCGCAGGTATGGGCCTGGAAGAAGGGCCGCCTTCGGCAGATCAAGGAGTATGTCAGCAAGGTGATCTGCATCCTCCCGTTTGAAAAAGAGCTATATGCCGGGGAGGGCATCCCCGCCGCTTACGTCGGGCATCCTTTTGCCCACACCGTGAAGCCGTCCCTCTCGAGAGAGGAATTCCTGGAGGGCATCGGTGCTCCATCCGGGCCGGTGCTCACGATCATGCCGGGAAGCAGGCGAAACGAGATAAGGCGGCATATACCCGTTCTCTCAAAGATCATTTCGATAGTACGGGGCAAGCGTCCGGACATCACGATCGCCATGCCTGTCGCCGAGAGCGTTGACGGGTCGGAGTTCGCATCGCTCCTGAAGGACATTCCCGGCATAATCCCCATCAGGGGAGGCGCTTACAACGCTCTTGCGTACTGTGACGCGGCGATCATCGCGTCGGGCAGCGCCACGCTGGAAGCCGCCCTTTTAGAAACCCCGACGATCATTATCTACCGGATATCATGGCTGTCGTATTACATAGCCCGCATGATAGTCAGTGTGGACAATATAGGCCTTCCCAACATCATTGCCGGAGAGCAGGTCTTTCCGGAGTTCATTCAGCGCCTTAAGCCCGAATCCATTGCAAACACGGCGCTTTCTATGATACAAAAAGGAAGACGGGATATTGCCGGAAAACTTGGACCCATTATAGACAGGCTGAAAGTGGACGACTCCTATGGGCTGGCGGCAGATGCTGTGATCTCATTTCTCGAGAAAGAAAAAGGGAATGAACCTTTACCTCAGACTTCTTAGATTCTCATATCCTTATAAAACAAAGCTTGTCCTCGCAATGATCTTTATGGCCCTGTGCTCGGGCGCCAAGAGTGCGAGCGCATATCTCGTGAAGCCCGTCCTCGACACCATCTTCTTCGAGAAGGATATGACAAAGCTCTATATCATGCCGGGGATCGTGGTCCTTCTCTTTATTGCCAAAGGGATCTTCGAGTACCTCCAGGCGTACTTCATAGGGTATGTCGGGCAAAGGGTCGTAACCGACATCCGGAACCTCCTCTTTTTCAACATGCAGAAACAGCCGCTCTCATTTTTCGACAAGACCCCGACGGGGTCCAACATCTCCCGTGTTGTCAACGATGTCGCACTGGTGCAGAGCACCGTCTCTGACTCCGTGGCGGCTGTCCTGAACGACATCTTCACCATAATCGGCCTTATCATCGTGGCCTTCCGGATGGAATGGAAGCTGACTCTTATTGCCTTTATAATCCTTCCCTTCTCTATTTACCCTATTGTCAGCTTCGGCAAGAGGCTCAGAAAGATAGGGCTGAACATCCAGCAATACCTGGCGCGCCTCACCAGCTTTCTCCACGAGACGATAACCGGCCAGAGGATAGTAAAGGCGTTCTCCATGGAAAAGTATGAGAACAACAGGTTTGCCGGGGAGAACGAGAGGCTTTTCAAATTGATGATGAAGCGCATAAGGGTCCGGGCGCTGTCACACCCGGTCATGGAGCTTATCGGCGGCATTGCCGTTGCGGTCATTATCTGGTATGGCGGCTACCAGGTCATCATCGGGAAGTCCACCCCCGGCACACTGTTCTCGTTCATGGCCGCGCTTATCATGCTCTATGAACCGATCAAGAAATTGAACAAGGAGAACCACAATGTCCAGCAGGGCCTCGCCGCAGCCGAGCGGGTGTTCGAGGTGATCGACCGTCAGTCTGAGGTGGCCGAAAAGCCGGGGGCCGGGGAGCTTGGCGCTGTTGAAGGGAGAATAACATTCGAGGATGTTTCTTTCAGATACGAGGACAGAATGATCCTCAGCAACATAAACCTTTCCATAGAAAAAAACGATGTCATTGCCGTTGTCGGCAAGAGTGGCGCCGGCAAGACCACGCTCTTCAACCTCATCCCTCGCTTTTATGACGCCACGAAAGGCCGGATCATGGTCGACGGCATCGATATCCGCGATGTCACCCTCGATTCTCTGCGGACCAGCGTCGCGCTCGTGACCCAGGATGTTATCCTTTTCAACGACACGATCCGGAGCAATATAGCTTACGGCGTCGAACCCGACGACAACAGCCTGCTCGAGGCATCGAGAATGGCGTTCGCTCACGATTTCATCTTGAAGCTGCCGAAGGGTTACGATACCGTCGTCGGCGAGAAGGGAACGCGGCTCTCGGGAGGCCAGAAACAGCGTATCGCCATCGCCCGTGCACTGTATAAGAATGCACCCATATTGATCCTTGACGAAGCGACAAGCTCTCTTGACGCGCAATCGGAGATCGAGGTGCAAAAGGCCCTCGAGAACCTGATGAAGGGCAGAACGACGATAATTATCGCACACAGGCTCTCGACCATTATCAATGCGCACCGTATAATCGTCATCGACAAGGGCGCTATCGTGCAGGAAGGCAACCACTCTGAGCTCATAGAACAGGACGGGCCTTACAAAAGGCTTTATGAGCTCCAGTTCAAAGAGGGTGCCCGCAAAAAAGTTATTCCCCTGGGGAAAAAGCGCGCATGAAGAAAAAGGTAAAGTCTTTTTTACTGGTATATGTCGTTCCGCCGCTGGTCTTCACTTTTCTATCGGCGCTCAGGCTCACGCTCCGTATTACGCACATCAACAGGCCTCCCGACGAGAAGTGGGGCAACCGGTCCAACTACATCGTCTGCTTCTGGCACTCGAGGCTCCTCATGATGCCCTTCGCGAAAAAGGGCGGCGGCGGCAAGGTGCTGATCAGCCGTCATCGGGACGGGGAATTTATCGCCAGGGTCGTCGCGTTTTTCGGGATAGGCACGGTGAGAGGTTCCTACCGGAAAGGCAGCGTTTCCTCGCTCAGGGAGATCCTCCATGACCTTCGGGACAATATCGATGTCGCAATAACGCCGGATGGCCCGAAGGGCCCCCGTTTCGAGGTGAAAAAAGGCATCGTGGAGCTGGCGCGCCTTGCCCGCAAACCCCTTCTCCCCGTGAGCTACGGGGCGTCTAAAAAAAAACTTTTCAGTCCTGGGACCGTTTCATATTCCCCTACCCCTTTTCACGGGTTGTCTTTGTCTGGGGCGACCCTGTAACGATCGGCCCGGGATTATCTTCCGATGAAATTGAAAAAGAACGGATCGGGCTTGAAAAGACCCTCGTCGATCTGACTGACAAGGCGGAACGGATCGCATGTGGAAATTGATCTACAATATTTTCTCTCTGTGCGCGCTCCCGGTCCTTATCCTCGCCGGCCTTACAAACGCAAAGATGAAACCGAATTTCCGGCGCCGGCTCATACCCCCGGCCGATGACATACGCCCGGGGGCCGCTATGATCCATGGCGCGTCCATAGGTGAGGCCATCATCGCCCGCAACCTTGCGGACTATCTGTCGACCGCCGGAAGCTTCGGCCATTTTCTGATCACGACGAACACATACTATGCAGAAGAAATGCTCAGAAAGAAGCCGGTACGCGGTTACGATCTCAGGTGTGAAGCACTTCCTTTCGATATCGGCCTTTCCGTCAGCCGGTTCCTCGATCATTTTAAGCCTTCCTCCATCATCGTCGTCGAAACGGAGATATGGCCGAACCTCGTCTGGGGGGCGCGAAAGAGGAACATCCCTCTCATCATCGTAAACGGCCGTATATCCGACAGGACCCTGAAAACATATCGAAAACTCTCCATTTTCATGAGGTCCGTGTTCAGCTCCATGGACTCCGTGATAGCCCAGTCGGAAGAGCACCGGCAGAGGTTCATATCTATCGGCATGGACCCGGACCGCACCTTCGTGACCGGCAACGTGAAGTACTACCGGCGGGCCATCGAAGGGTTTCGCGATTCGGCAGGCAGGGGTGCGG
>CALMFJ010000167.1 GCA_937862865.1 uncultured Pseudomonadota bacterium
GAGCCCGCAGAGAGCGCAGAGGATACACAGAGATGCCGGCTGATCGTGGAGCCTGCCACGATCAGCCGGCGCTTTCGTTAGGCTTCGCCGCAGAAAAGAAAAAAACAATATCATTTGAAATGATCAGACCAAGCGGTCATCCTGCCTGCAAGGCAGGATCGAAGTTGCCGCCGGAGCCTGGTAAGGCTCCGGGCTCCGGCGGCGCCTCCGCAGTTCTCTGCGCTCTCTGCGGGCTCTAGAGAGGAGCGCAAGCGACGAACGGGCGAGAGGGGGTCTTTTTACGTTTGGATTGACAGAGACGGACAGGATTCGGATAATAATACAATGGAACTTTTAAAAGCGATCAGGGACAGGCGGAGTGTGAGGCATTACAGGAGCGACAATATCCCCGACGAGATACTGATCGAGATACTCGAGGCGGCGCGGCGTGCGCCGTCGTGGGCAAATACGCAGGTGTGCCGGTACATCGTGGTTAAAGAGGCGCGGGTCAAGGAGGCCCTGCAGGATTGCCTTGGTCCTCAGAATCCGGCGCGAGCGGCGATGGTCGAGGCACCTGTCGTTATCTGCGCCGCCGCCCAGAGGAATGTCTCCGGGTGCCGCAACGGGGCCCCCGTGACGAACAAGGGCGACTGGTTCATGTTTGACGCCGGGATCGCGCTCGAGCATATCGCGCTTGCCGCCTGCAACTTCGGGCTCGGTACGGTCCATGTGGGAAGCTTCGACGCAGGCAAGGCCGAGCAGGTCCTCGGGATCCCCGAAGGGTACAGCATTACGGAAATGATGCCTGTCGGCTATTTCGATGAGGTTCCCCGCGAGACCCCGCGAAAACCGCTTTCCGAGACCACATACCTTGACCGGTTCGGAGAGCCGCTCCTCAAAGGATAAAGCGATCCGGTCCTAACCGTACCCTAACTCTTCCAGCCGCTCTTCGGTCATGCCGATGTAGTGTGCGACCTCGTGAACAACCGTTATCTCGATCTCTTCCTCGAGTTCTTCACGGGTTTCGCACATTTCCTCGAGAGGCTCCTGGAAAAGATAGATCATATCGGGATAGAGCGGGGGGACGGTGACCGAGCGCTCGATCATGGGCACACCCTGGAAAAGGCCGAGAGGCTCTTCGCCGGCGGGGATCCCCATCTCTATCATCATGCGCCGCGAAGGTCTCTTCTTGACAGAGATCACGATGTTTTCAAGATACTGCCGTATCTCCCCGGGGATGTTCTCTATGGCCTTCGCGACTATTCGGTCAAATTCGGCTTCATTCAGTTTTATCGGCATGTACGTTTTTCCGCGCAACCGGGATCAAGGGCGCATATCGGGCAATCCCCCGATCTTCTCCAGGACAGCGATAAATTCGCTGAGGATGATGGCCGTTGCTCCCCACACCTTTCTTCCCTGAACATCGAAATAGGGAATGTGCCGTTCGGTCCCGTCTATGACCCGGTTTTCGGCGCTTATGTTCTTCGGGTCGAAGAAGTGACAAACAGGCACTTCGAGCACGCGCAGCACCTCCTCCTGCTGCGCTTCAAAAGATGGGCGGTACGGCATATACGCAACGAAAGGGTGGACATGAAAATTGCTCGGCTCTATATAAATGGGGGTCAGTTTGCCTATGACGGACACATCGTCACCACAAACACCCAGCTCCTCGCACGCCTCGCGGACCGCCGTATGGGCCAGTGAGGCATCTTCAGGCTCGGCAGCCCCACCGGGGAAACTGATCTGCCCCTTGTGATGGGCCACATTCTCGGTGCGGACTGTCAGTACAACAAACAGCGCATCCTCGTCTTCGCCAGGGTACAGAAGCAGCATAACGGCCCCGATCAACGGCGCACCCTTCCCGGGCGGAGGCGTAAAGGCACGGTGCGACGGCGACATCCGCACCTGCGCCTCATAACCCGGCAATGGGCCCAGTAATGCCCTGCGTATATTCTCCGCTGTGAACCTGTCCCCGATGTTGCCCTCGAACCTAAAAAACACCCAGACCGACGCCGACCATACCCGGGCCGGAATCATACGCTTCTGTCAGGGCCCGTGCATCGTCTTCGATCTCGTTCTCGATGCGCATGGTCACCTTGCGGATCTCGGCTATTATTACAAGGCCCGTTCCAAAAGGGTCCCTTGCCGAGCCTATCTGCGCTATGGCCATATCTTCGACAGTCTTGAGCGCTGCGATAAAACCTTTGTCGATCCTGGTGGCCGCCGCTTTCTTGGAGGCTGCCGCTTTCTTCCTGGGGGCCGCTTTCTTCTTTGCCTTTGGTTTCACTGCTGCCATACAACACCTCCTTTAAGATGTGTCAGCATCGCACAGGGGTAAAATCCCTAAAACCCGGAAAATTTATTCATACCACAATTATATTGGTAATAGTCCATTCGTCAAGCAACTTGAGAAAAAATCGCAAGGCGTACAAAAAGATGATGTCTTGCAAGAGACCATGTTTTTTCATACAATGTCCAAAACCATTCAAAGAGGACGACTTGGCCGGCCAGGGAACCGACAGTTCCGATTTCGATGCGGTAATAAAGAAGCATGTCTGGAAACTGATCGGGATAGGTTCCGTCCTCGGGGCGGCCCTCATCGTCATGATCGTTGCCGGATATAATTTCGCGGGCAGGTCGACATTCTGCGGTTCCTGCCACAGCATGGAAAACAATTATTTTACCTGGAAAGCATCACGCCATAAACAGTTTGCATGCACTGAGTGTCACCTCCCCGCCGGGAATTTTGCATATACAGTCCTCTACAAAGCATATGCGGGCATTCGTGATGTGGTGGGAGAGACAGGGCGGTCATATCCGTTCAGCATAAAATTGACCGGCAGCGCCCGGACGATAGCGAATTCCAATTGTTCGCGATGTCACTTTTCGACAATCGAAACAACACCCATGGCAAAGGGAAATGCCGATTGCATGAAATGCCATAAGTTCCTGGTCCATGGACGGCCCGTGCCCAATGGAGGACTTTTTTGAATAGAAAGATCATAACGATCTTCATCATCGCGCTTTTTTGCTTTATTATCGTCCTGGCAGCGGCACGGTCATTTTTTCTCAAACCGTCCGACAGGCCCCCCAAAGTGACCGCTATACCGGAAGGCGAGTACGACCCCGCTGTATGGGGAAAACGTTATCCGCTCGAATATGCAAGCTTTCAGAAAAACCTCGAGATGTCCGCCTCGCCTACGGAATTCGGCGGATCGGTCAAATTTCAGCATTCACTCCGTCAGCCGGAAATGCTTACGAATTTCAAGGGGAACGCATTCAGCACTGATTACACGGAAGACAGAGGGCACCCCTATGCACTGACGGACCTGAAAGAGTCGAAGAGGATCACAGAAAAGAGCCCTGGCGCCTGCATGACATGCAAAACAGCGCAGATCGCCGGTATCTTCAAGGACAGCGGGTGGGCATATGCAAAGAAACCCCTTTCCGAGCTTTTCACCCGTGCCCACTATTCCATCGGGTGCGCCAACTGCCACAATCCATCCACGATGGAACTGCGTGTCACAAATCCGGCCTTCGTTGAGGCTATGAACAGGCGGGGCGTCGACGTGACGAAGGCAGGCCGGGAGGAAATGAGGTCCTATGTATGCGGTCAGTGCCACGCAGAGTATTATTTCGAACCCGGGTCATCGCGGGTAATAATGCCCTGGGACAAAGGGCTGCACCCGGAACAGATCTATGCATATTACAGTCAAAAACCCGGCGGTTTCGAGGGCGACTGGGTCCAGCCGGATTCGTCGACCATGATGCTTAAGGCACAGCACCCGGATTTCGAGGTCCATTCCACGGGCACCCATGCACGGGCCGGGATATCATGCGCCGATTGCCACATGCCTTACATGCGGGACGGGGGCAGAAAGTACAGTTCACACCGGGTGACGTCCCCTATGAAAACAACGGGAGCCTCGTGCAGAAGATGCCACCCGGAAGATGAGAAAATGCTTCTTGAAAGGGTCAGGAACACGCAAAAAAGTGTGTGGGAATTGCAGCACATTGCGGGTGCCAGGATCGCAAGGGCGCACGAGGCCATAGCAAAAGCCCTCGCAGCGAAAACCGTCAACAAAGAGGAACTGGAAAAGGCGCGTGAAAGTCTGAGGCGGGCGCAGTGGTACTGGGATTTTGTCGCCGCCGAGAACAGCATGGGGTTCCACAATCCTGCCCTGTGCCTCAACATCCTCGGGCAAGCCATCGACCTCGCACACAGGTCCGCGGAGAGTGCTGCAAAGGCCGCGTCCGCCTCCCGCTGAACCGGGCATCGCTGCACATGGTGCGACTTGAAAGGCGTTATCAAATGACGTATTGTATGCTTAAAAGCTCACCATACCCGTAGGAGGGAATATGGCCACAGACCCCGCGTTCGTCCGGCCCGTCCGCATATCGTTCATTGCGTTCATCGTCGCTCTTCTCCTGTCGGCCTGCTCGGCGATCGACAACAGGATCAGCCAGCACGAAAACGAGTTCAAGACCTATCCCCCGGACATACAGGCATTGATAAAGAACGGACAGGTAAGGCCCGGGTTTACGGAAACCCAGGTCTATATCGCCTGGGGTGAGCCGTACTACCGGGGAGGTAACCAGTGGACATACCCGGGGTTTGACTGCAAAAAGTTCCAGGCGCCCAAGGATGAATGGGAGTACAGGCGGCAGTACCAGGCGGCATGGGACGAGTGGCAGGACAAGAAGAAGCAGGGGCATAAGGAGGCATTCATACCGCCCTCGCCCTACAAGGAAGAACAAAGGTGCAGGCGCTTCGTGAAAAACTACCTCTATTTTGAGCGGGGCATCCTGGCCCGTATAGACAGCCCGCCAACGATAACGTGGATAGACAGGGATTGGGATTATAACAGATAGAAGCGTTTCAAGTTTCAGGCAAAAACAAAAAAGCCGTCATTCAGGGCTGCAATCCTGAATGACGGCTTCCACTTTCCCTTGTTTTTCCCTATTGCCTATCGCCTCTCAGTAAGGATATACATAGACCGGTCCGGGGGGAGGCGGCGGGTAGTAATAGTATACCCTTGGAGGCGGTGGCGGAGGGGCCGGATATACGTAGACCGGGGCGGGGCGCATTGCGCTTCCTACGAGCGCACCCGCAACAAACCCTCCGAGAGCTGCTCCGCCATAACCCCAGCCGCCGTAATAAGGACGATAATGCGGCCTGTAATAGTATCCCCGGGCCTCGCTTATGACAGGTGATAATGTCATCACCAGGATCGCGAGCACCGTGAAAATTACGATCGTCAGCTTCATGTCCCCTCCTGAAATACTAATTTACTACGGGTAAATAAGCAAAAACAATACCACCGACCTATCTCGGCTACAATATTTGTAATTACAGGCACTTTCACGTTTTGACCCAACATGTGCGTGCCGGAACAGGCAAAATGTGTCGACATTGGTTTTACGGAACGACAATTGCGTCGACATGAATGTCGATATGAACGACCCGATTGACAAGCTGCTTAAAAAAATACTAAGGTAAACAAATAACGGCAGAATATCAGGAGGAGGCATATCGTGTCCATTGACATACGGGAACCGGTGATCACCGTCGGGATTGCCGATATGCAGGCCGGCGTGGCGGGCCGACTGAACGGAAATTTCCTCATCGAAGGAACGGGCCTTTTGTCCGGCCCGTTCCGTGCTTCAGCGGACAGCGAAGGCATCCTTTTGTTCGACGAAGGGGACCGTGTCGTCGCACGTGCCCCGTCGGTGCGCCTTGCGGCCCACGAGGGCTCGACATTCCGCATATCCGATGTCACGATCGGGATCCGCTTTCACTGGGAACGCAAGGAGGACCAGGTGTTTGAGGGCAATCTCATCCTGACTGCCCGCGGTACCGACAATATCGCGATCATCAATGAAATACCTCTGGAAAACTATCTTGTGAGCGTCATATCATCCGAAATGAGCGGGACAGCCCCGCCTGAATTTCTCAAGGTCCACTCCATTATCTCCCGCAGCTGGCTGCTCGCGGCTCTCGAACGGAAGAACACGGCACATAAGCCGGCCGAGCGGCCCGGGACCGAAGAGCTGATACGCTGGTACAACCGGGAAGACCATGACATTTTTGATGTCTGCGCAGATGACCACTGTCAGCGCTACCAGGGGATCACGAAGATAATCTCGGACGCGGCCGCCAATGCGGTCAACGAGACGCGCGGATATGTCATCGCGTACGGCGGCAGCGTCTGCGATGCCCGGTATTTCAAGGCCTGCGGCGGCATCACCGAGAATTACGAGACTGCCTGGGAAGAAACACCGATCCCCTACCTCGTCAGCATCAGCGACTCACGGGATGCTCTTCCCCCTGTCGTTTCCGAGGAGAAGGCGGCCGAATGGGTAAAGAGCTTGCCGGATGTATACTGCAACACGCAGGATGAAGAGCTGCTCGCAGAGATACTCCCCGGCTTTGACCGGGAAACGACGCATTTTTTTCGCTGGAAGGTGGAATACACGCGAAGCCAGCTGGAAGAGATCATCCGGCAAAAATCGGGGATTGATTTCGGCACGCTTCAGGACCTTGCACCACTCGAACGGGGGCCGTCCGGAAGGATAAAACGCCTCAAGGTAACCGGTTCGAAGCAGAGCATCGTCATCGGGAAAGAGCTCGAGATCCGCAGGTGGCTGTCGCCGACGCACCTTTACAGCAGCGCTTTCGTTGTGTCGAAAGACTTTGCGCCTGACGGCCGGCCGGACCGCTTCGTATTCAACGGTGCCGGATGGGGCCACGGTGTCGGCCTCTGCCAGATAGGGGCCGCCGTTATGGCAAAGAAGGGGTTCACGGCGAAAGAGATCCTGGCGCACTATTTTACCGGTGCCGGGATCAAGAAGATCTATTGATACCGATGTATCATCAGGACCGATGACGGGAAGACGTTTCAAAACAGCCTTCATCCTTGGCGCGGGACTCGGGACGCGCTTGCGCCCTTTGACGGAAAATGTCCCGAAACCCCTCCTGCCTATTAACGGCCGGCCGATGATCACCTATGCGATGGACCATTTATTGAGCATCGGCGTCGAGCGTTTCATCGTCAATACACACCATTACCCGGAAAAATATTCAGAGGCGTTTCCCGCCCGGGCATGGCGGGGTGTCCCGATAGAGCTGAGGTACGAGCCGACACTTCTCGACACCGGGGGAGGCCTGAAGAATGTCGAAGACCTTCTTCAAGACGACGAGGCGATCGTTTGCTATAATGGCGACATCCTGTGCACCATGCCGCTCGACGCTCTCGTCAAGGCCCACGAGGGGAGCAATTGCGAGGCGACGCTTGCCCTGAGAACACAAGGCCCCAACCTCAACGTCGATATCGACCTGTCGGGCGCAATATGCGATATGCGCCGCAGGCTCCAAAAACCGGGAGCCGCAGCGTGCCTCTTCACCGGCATCTACACCGTCGAAACATCTTTGCTGTCCGCGATCGATAAGGGCAGGATCGAATCGATAGTCGAGGTCTTTCTCCGGAGGATCGTTGCGGACCCGGGCTCGATACGGGGGGCCATCATCGACTCCGGGGAATGGGATGACATAGGCTCGGCGGACATATATGAACGGCTTGCAGGACAGTCATCACATCCGGAAAAAAGAGGTCACCCGCATGAATTATGAGAATGAGATCGCGGCCCTTGCCCGCACCACGCTGGACATTGACAGTTCGCACGACATTGCAGTCGGGGCGCTTTCCGCACGAGGTTCGGACCGGGTTTTTTACCGGCTCCGCTGGGACGGCAGGAGCGCCATCGGGATCCACTACGATACGAACCGGACGGAGAATGCATATTATGGGGACATTGCCGTCTTCCTGAGAAAGATGCGCGTACCGGTTCCCGACCTCATCGCGCACGATCCCGCAAGACACCTCATGATACTGGAGGACCTCGGCGATACCGACCTTTATTCGCTCGGCACCCTTGAATGGCCGGAAAGACGGCCCCTTTATCAGAAAACCCTCGTGGCTGCGCAAAGGCTGCACAGGGTGACGGAGACGAACTTTCCCTCAGACGGGCCACGGCTCATGGACAGGTTCGATCCCGCCCTCTATCGCTGGGAACAGGACTATTTCCTCGATAACTTCGTCAGGCGATGCTGTGACCTTGACCTCGAACCGGCATTCGAATCGAGGCTCCGGGCCGAGTTCTCCCCGCTCACCGAAAGGCTGTGCGGACTGCCGCGCTGCCTTATCCACCGTGATTTTCAGTCCCGCAACATAATGGTCAGTAACGGTGAGCCGTATTTTATCGATTTTCAGGGCATGCGGTTCGGGAACCTTTTCTATGACCTAGCATCACTTCTGTGCGATCCGTACGTATCGATACCGGAGGAAGGCCGGGAAGAGCTCCTGTCCTTTTATTATGTCCTCTCATCTCAGGAGCTTGACTGGGATGCGTTTCAGGGGTATTTCTGGGATGCGGCCGTTCAACGCCTCCTGCAGGCGTTGGGTGCCTACGGGTTCCTGGGGAAGGTCAAGGGACTTGAGGGTTTTCTCGGGTCGATCCCGGCAGGCCTCCGTAACCTTGGTACCGCTGTGTCCCATGTCCCGTCACTCGAATCTTTGCGCGATGTAATCCTGCTCGGTCAGGTTGCCCTCGGATAAGCATCCTCCGTCCGTTGACCGGAGGGGAATTCCGTGCGGGAGACTGTGGTCTTTCTTTAAAAATCCGGCCGGTCATGCTAAGATATAAAGAAAAATGAAACCGGTAACAGCTGTCTGCACATTTAAAACAGGAACTTTGTTCCTGCCTTCCTTGAGGCGCCTTCTCGCTTCGGATATGATCGAAGAAGTGCTGATCGTCACCCGCGAGCAGATACCTGAGGTTTTGCCCCGGTGCAGCATTATCGATACCGGCACGTTTGCCTCACGGGCCGCGCTGGAAAGGGTGCTGGAAAAGACAAGGACGGAATACCTGCTTTTCATGCCCGGCGCCATCCCCGTGCTCTCGAGGTCGCTCACACTGGAAAAGATGATCGATACGGCCCGGTCCGTGAATGCGGCGTTCGTTTACTCAGACTTTTACGAAGACACGGGAAGCGGCAGGATATTTCATCCCCTGACCGATTACCAGATGGGCAGCGTGCGCGATGATTTCGATTTTGGTCATCTCGCCCTTCTGAGCGTGACCGCTATACACAACGCACTCGGCTTCTTCGGCGAAACCCCGCAATGCTGTCACGGGGCGCTTTACGACCTTCGCCTCAAGCTGTCAATCGATCACGGCATCTACCGCGTCCCGGAGGCCCTTTACAGCATCATTACCCATCGCAACCAGCAAAACGGGATGTCTCTTTTTACATACGTCGATCCGCGCAACCAACAGGTCCAGAGGGAGATGGAATCGATCTTCACGGACCACCTAAAGAGGATCGGGGCCTACATACCGCCGGACAGGCTGGAACTGATGCAGGAACCCGCGGACCCTTTTCCCGTGAAGGCCTCGATCATTATTCCCGTAAAGAACAGGCGGCACACCATCGCCGACGCGATACACAGCGCGATCACGCAGGAAACCGATTTCACGTTCAATGTCGTCGTGATCGATAACCACTCCACGGACGGTACGACGGATATCGTGGCCGCCCTTGCGGATAGAAATCCTGCGATAGTGCACATAATCCCCGACCGTCAGGACCTCGGCATCGGGGGATGCTGGACCCTTGGCATCAACGACAGGGCGTGCGGCCGGTATGCGGTTCAGCTCGACTCGGATGATCTTTTCGAGAACCACCTGGTGCTCGAAAGCATTGTGGACGCGATGCGCGAGGGCAGCTACGCCATGGTCGTAGGGTCATATACTATCGTTAATGAACATCTCGAACAGGTCCCGCCGGGGCTTATCGATCACCGGGAATGGACGGATGCCAACGGCCATAACAACGCGCTCAGGGTCAACGGGATCGGTGCGCCCCGCGCTTTCAGCACCACGGTCATGCGCCGCATCGGTTTTTTGAACGTCAGCTACGGGGAAGACTACGCCGCCGCCCTTCGCATATCGCGCCAGTACAAGATAGGCAGGATATACGAAAGTCTCTATCTGTGCCGCCGTTGGGCGGGCAATACCGATGCCGGACTTTCGATAGAGGCATCCAACAACAACAATTCCTTCAAGGACTCCCTGCGGAGCCAGGAGATAATGGCGCGGCAGGAACTCACATCACGATGAAAGACACTTTACAGGCCCGTGTCCGGGCGCACTTCACGGGGGCCGGCGATATGCCCTCCATCCTCGGCACGCTCTGCCGTCAACTGGTCGACGAACAGCGGGAATCCTGGCCCGGCTATCGAGGCGCCTGCGCGTCGCTGGGTGATACACGGGAGCGCGATATCGAATGCTCCGGTTTTTCGGTCAGGCTCATGTATAACCCGGGAAGGTCTGTAAATACCCTCGCAACCGTCACGCCGGAAGAGATCAGCGAAAGGCCCTGTTTTCTCTGTACGGACAATTTGCCGGCGGAGCAAAAGGCAATCCTGTACAGGAACGACTTCCTGATACTTGCGAATCCGAGGCCTGTTGTACCCTTCCACCTCACCGTGGCGCACAGGGCGCACCGGCCGCAGTCCCTGTATGAAAGCATAGACCACTTCCTGCTCCTCACACAGGACATTGCGCCCGACTTCACGGCACTCTACAATGGGCCCCGGTGCGGGGCGTCCGCGCCGGACCACCTGCATTTTCAGGCAGTGCCGTCGGGATCAATGCCGGTCGAAAACGAACTCCTCGCCCGGGAGAGATTTTCTGTTGTGAACGGGGCCGACCATGCCACCGTCTCGTCAGGCCGGGGGATGGGCAGGGGGATAATCCTTATAGAAGGCCGCAACGCCGGGGACGTCTCCCGCGCATTCAGGGGATTAATTGATACGTACCGGTCAGAGACGGACCGGGAGGCCGAACCCATGATAAACGTTATCGGGCATTACATGAACAACAATTTCATTCTCTCCGTTTTTCCGCGCCGGGCCCATCGCCCCGCGGCCTTCTTCCGGGAGGGCGATCAGAGGATAACGGTCAGTCCCGCGGTCATGGAGATGGGAGGCGTGATCGTAACCCCCTCCGAGACCGATTTCCACCGTCTCGACGCCAAAACCATCGAAGCGATCTACCGCGAAGTCTCAGTGATACCGCACGGGTAAGCCCCGCGTCGCGAGGTGTGAGCGAAGCACTCCCCCCATCCACGTCATTCCGCCGAATAGACTCTGTCCCAATTATAATTTCGCCGTCATCCCGGTGCTTGACACCGGGATCCCAGGTTTTTCTTTTACGTCTTTTTGAAACCTTAAAGCCCAAAAACAAGAAAAAAATACAGAATCTTGGACCCCGGCGTCAGGCGCCGGGGTGACGGGTGGGGGGGGAATTCCCGCACTTAAGTAAAATCCCGAATATGACGAATATTTAAAAAGGGTCGAAGCCCACTCTAATGAATCCTCCGGGAGGGAATTATGAAGCTGCAAAATATCAGGATAGGAAAACGGCTTGCGGGAGGTTTTGCGATCTTCATCATAATCATCGTTTTCCTGTGCATCATCAGCTACAAGAACATGGCCGATACGGACGTCAGGGCCAACGAAATAACCAATGTGAATTTCCAAAAGGCCATGATGGCCAATGCCATCCTGACAAACCTCCAATTCATTAACAAGGAGACGGGGAAAGCGGTCTACAACAAAGACGCGTCACCCTTGAAGGCGGTGGCGGAAAAGAGAAAGGCCTATATTGCCGCCCTTGAAAAGCTCGAAAAGCTTGAAAAGGAACCGGAAGGAAAGGCGATACTGGACAAATTCAAGAAAACGGTGGGCGAAGCGCGCGCAAGCAACATCAAGCTCGGCGATACGATAAAGGCAGGGGATTTCAAGGCCGCAGCCCCGCTTTACAGTTCCGAGGTCGATCCCGCGGTATCAAAATTTATCGAGATCATCTCACAGCTTATCCGGCACTACGAAAAAGGCGTCGAAACCAAATACACCGAGATCGTCAATAGCAACCACAGGGTAAAGGTCATACTTATCACCTTCGGCCTGATCTCCATCGTTTTCTGCGTCCTCATCAGCGTTGTCATTACCCGGAGCATCACCGTCCCGATCCAGAAAAACATCGCCGTGGCACAGACACTCGCCGACGGGAACCTGTCCGTAAATGTCGAAGCGGACCGCAGGGATGAGCTGGGTGACGAAATGAGGGCTTTTCATACAATGGTCGACAAATGGAAGAAACTGATATCCGAGGTCAAGATGTCGGCGAGCAGTGTTGCATCGGCAAGCCACGAGCTGAGCGTGAGCGCCGATCAGCTGGCACGGGGCGGGGCGGACCAGGTTGAAAGGACGATCCAGGTCTCCACGGCGTCGGAAGAGATGTCACAGGCATCCCTCGACATCGCACGCAACGCGAACAACATATCCGATTCCGCCAAGGACATGGTCAACATCGCCGAGCACGGCAACGGTATCGTGAACAAGTCCGTCGACGAGGTCCGGGAGATCGCAAAGACAGTCCACAGGTCGTCGGAGTTTGTAAAAGACCTCGGCAACCAATCCCAGAAGATAGGCGAGATCGTCAATGTCATCAACGAGATCGCCGACCAGACGAACCTCCTGGCACTCAATGCTGCGATCGAGGCGGCCCGCGCCGGTGAAGCGGGCAGGGGATTTGCCGTTGTCGCCGACGAGGTCAAAAAACTCGCGGAAAGGACAAGCAAGTCAACACAGGAGATAGGCAGCATGATCGGCTCGATCAAGACGGGTGTCGACCGCGCCGTGGAATCGATGGGCGAGGCATCCCAGAGCGTCCAGGTCGGGGTCGAGCTCTCAGGGCAGGCCGGCAGCGCCCTCGTTGAGATCCTGCAGAGCGCTTCGAGCCTTCAGTCAATGGTCCAGCAGATAGCCGCCGCCATAGAAGAGATGAATTCGACAACGAACGAAATAGCCAAAGACATAGAACAGGTCGCATCCGTCACAAAGGAGGCCTCAAACTCCGCAGACCAGGTCACCCAGGCGGCCCTCGAATTGAGCACGCTCTCGGTAAGCCTCGAGAAATCGGTGGAGGAGTTCAAGATATAAAGGCCGGAAAACGGAAAAAGTTAAAAGACCGGCAAATTCACGGACAATGAGGGGGCGGGCAAATATTCCCGCCCCCTATTATGTATCATCCTTCGCCTCACGTCTTCCATTTTACGTTTCCCGTTTTACGTACATTCTCGCCGGTAGTCTGTCATGGTCCAGCAGGAGCGCAGGAAGGGGCAATCGCGGCAGAGGTGGAGCTTCTTCTTCGACCTCAGGTACTGTTTCCCGGAATCAGACTCCACCCCGTCCCGGGCCATCTCATCGATGCATGGCGGGGTCTTCGACTTGCATCCGTGCTTGTTCTCGCAGCCTATGCAGTAACCATGTTCCGGTTTCGCTGGTTTTTGGCTCATTTAAAACGGTATCCTGACAGGGGCATGACGTGACCTTTCGAATCCGCTTCCTTGACCCACGGGCGCTTCGCCCCCCAGATGGGAAATATCCGTCCATGCATCCATTCAAAAGGCAGATCTGCCTGGGGTTCATATTTTTCCAGGTATTCAATATACGGCCGGCCTGCCAGATCGGTCCCGGACAAAAGGGCATCGTTTTCGCCGTCAAAATCACAGGCCGGGACATTGAGCGTTTCGCACAGTTTTCTATCAAAAGCCGGGGTAACGCTGATCCATGTGCCGTGCAGGAAAACCTGGGTATAACCGTGGCTTGGCAGGTTGTCGATCCCGGTTTGTGCCCTGAGCTCTTCGGGCATCCGGTGATTGCGGATCTTTGCAAACGCGAGGCGCGACGGAATGGCTGATGCCCGCAGCAGTGCCGCAAGCAGAACCGCCTTTTGCACACAGTAGCCTTTTTTCCGGGAAAGGACAACGCTCGCCCTGAAATCCTCGATAAACGTCGACAGCATGTAGACATTGTAATGGATCTCGTCACGGACAAAATAGAACAGGGACCGGGCCTTCTCCTCATCGGTCCGGCAATTGCCCGTCAATCTTTCCGCCGCACCCCGGATGTCCGGATGTCCGGAATCTATTGTTCCGGTTGGTTTCAGATAAATATCGTGTTCCATCTTCCCGTTGTCTTAATATAATACCGGGACCGAAAAAAAACGAGACTGGCCGATCATTCCTCGCTGCCGCCGGTCAGCACCGTATCGGCAAGTTCGTTGATGTCCCCGTCCCGGGCGGGAAAATGCTCCGCAAGGAGCTCCCCCGTTTCGCCGATCGCCTGCACCAGGGCATCTGCGGCCTGACCGCCGCGGATCCCCGCTGAAACGTTCCCGGCAAATGCGTTCAGCTTCGCCTGTGTCATCTTATCATGTATGCCCCTGTCCGCGAGGACCCACACCTTTCTCTCAAGAAGAGAAATGAAAAATAGAACGCCCGTGGACCCCTTCGTGCGGTAAAGCCCCTTTTCGTAAAAGGCCCGTATGGCCCTGTCACGCACCGCCTGCTGCCTGCGCCTGCCGCCGGTGAAATGGACCGTGACGGAGGGCATTTTTTTCAGGACAGGCCATGACGCGATAAAGAAGACCAGTGCAAGCGGGATATACCACCATAACGATTCATGAAGAAAAAAGATCGTGACGAGGAAGGCAGCGATGCTCGCCAGGCTTATCGCCCCGAGCACCTCTGCTTCACGATAGCGCGTGCTCGCGTCGACGACCATGACGGCTATCTCGCCTATCGTCTTCGACTCCGCCGCCCGTGTCGCCTCCTCGATCCGCTCCTTTTCCGCATGGCTGAAAAAACGCGAGGCCTTGCTCATCACCAGTCCCCCGATGCGCCGCCGCCGCCGAAATCTCCCCCGCCGCCGCCGAAGGAATCCCCGCCCGAGCTGAATCCCCCGCCGCCGCCATAGCCGCCGCCCGTCCAGAAACCACCCGGACCAGAACCGCCGCCAGGGCGCCCGCCGAACAAGAACGGCAGAAAGATGCCGAGAACAAGGCCGAGAACGCCCAGAAGGGCCACGGTTACAAGGGAGAATCCGAGTATAAACCCGATCGCGCCAAAGCCCAGCAAACCTGCCCCGCCGCCGAGGACCTTCGAGATCCTGCCGAGGATGAGGAGAAAAACCCCGCCGAATATAAGAAAAGGAAGGGCTGATGAAAGGCCCTTCCCCTTGAGCGTCCCCCGCCGGGGCTTATCTGCTTTGAATTCGCCGCGAGTCGCATCGATCATCGCGCGAATTCCCGCAGAGAATCCGGCATCGAAATCACCTCGCTTGAACTGGGGGTTTATCACGAGCTGGACGATCCTGCCGGCGGTAAGGTCGGTCAGTTTACCTTCGAGCCCCCGGCCGACCTCGATCCGTGTCTTGCGGTCATTTTTCGCGACGAGGAGAATGGCCCCGTTGTCCTTCCCCTTCTGCCCGATCTTCCAGGCCTCCGCAACACGTATAGAAAAGTCCTCGAGGGAATCCCCTTCGAGCGAGTTGACGGTCAGGACCACGATCTGGGTCGAGTCGGTCTTCTCGAAATTCCTCAGCTCGTTTTCAAGCCGGGACCGCACCTGGGGCGATATCATGTTCGCGTAATCGTTCACACGCCCCTTGAGCGGCGGCACCTCAAGGGCAAAGCCGAGCGATGCTGTCAACAGGAGCGCAAGAAACACGATGAGGGCCGGGGCGGTGCGCCGGCGACGCCACCGGGCCCTGCGCGGATATTGACCATTTAACGTATGCACACGCATGGGTTGAGTATACGCCCTTTCAGAACTTCACCTTTGGCGCTTTTTCTGCGCCGGCCTCAGCCTTGAACGGCTCTCTCTGGGGAAGCTTCGTCAGGAACATATTCGTCAGGTTATTGGGGAATACACGTATCGTGGTATTGAAATCCTGCACCGCCTTGTTGTAACGCACGCGCGCCACGTTGATCCTGTTCTCCGTTCCTTCCAGCTGGTTCTGGAGGTCCCTGAAATTCTGGTTTGCCTTGAGGTCCGGATAGCGCTCGGCAACGAGCAGGAGACGGGAAAGCGCTCCGGACATATTTGCCTGTGCCTGCTGGAACTGCGCCATGGCCTGCGGGCTATTCAAGGTATCCTTCGAGACCTGTACCGAGCCCACCTTCGCGCGGGCCTCTGTTACGGCCTGGAATGTCTCGCTCTCATGCTTCGCGTACGCCTTCACCGTCTCGACGAGGTTCGGTACGAGGTCGTTGCGCCGCTGGTATGAGGCCTCGACATCGCCCCACGCCGCCTTGACCGCTTCATCTTTCTGCTGGATCGTGTTATATCCGCATCCGGAAAGCATGATCACCGCGACCGCAATGATCCCGTACAAAAACGATCGTTTCATTATATCCTCCATATAAATTTCATTTCGCAATCATCGCGCGCCGCCCTTTCTTCGAACGGCCCACGGATGTAATAGTATCATTTTGCCCAAAAAAAATATAGATTTTCCGCCCTTGACGCCGGTGAAAGATGCGTGGTAAAAACCTTGAAAAAACGGAGGGTGACAGTGAACGACGAGATAAAGAAGAGGACGCAGGAGACCGCAAAAAAACTGTGGACGGGCGGTATAAAACTCGATCCTCCGTACCTGACATGGAAAGAGTTCGACAAGGACCTGGCCAACGACCTTTCCATGTTCATAACCGGCAACCTTTATTCCCGCACGGTGTTGACCCTGCCCGAACGCCAGATGGCCGCCTGCGCCATGCTTGCCGCCCTCGGCGCCTCCGATGAGCTCAGGCTCCATGTCAACGCAGCACTCAACGTCGGCTGCGACCCGAAGAAGCTCGCCGAAGTCTTCTTCCAGCTCGCCCCCTACGGCGGCATGCCCCTCGTGAACAAGGCCCTCGAAGTATTCAAAGAGGTCCTCAAGGGCCGCGGCGAATGGGAAGCCTTCAAATCGACCGCAAAATAACCTTTTAGAATAACCTTTTGCAAAAAACAAAAGGGGAAGGAGTTGTTTTACTCCTTCCCTTACGTATTCATAACCACCGTATTGCGGTTTCAGATCGAAGATGATATCGAGGCGACCAGGCCGAGCA
>CALMFJ010000168.1 GCA_937862865.1 uncultured Pseudomonadota bacterium
TGACGATTCGCGGGGGACCCCGGCACCGGGATGACGATTCGCGGGGGACCCCGGCACCGGGATGACGATTCGCGGGGGACCCCGGCGCCGGGATGACGGCGAGAGGGCTCTCACGCCTTACGCCCTCACGCCTTACGATCTATTTGCGTTCTCCACCATCAATTTCGCTATCGCCTTCGAGAACGCTGCGGGGTCCTTGGGCTTCGACCCTTCCAAAACGAGGGCCTGGTCGTAGAGGAGGCGTATGTATTCTTTGAGCTCCTCGCTCTTTTCGTCCGCCTCGAATGCCTTGTTCATGGCGGAGAAGAGGGGGTGCGTCGGGTTGAGCTCGAGGATCCGCTTGATCTGCGGGACCTCCTGGCCCATGGCCTTGAGAAGGCGTTCCATCGTCGGGTCGAGGTCGCCTTCGTCGGCTACGAGGCAGCAGACCGTGTCGGTAAGCCTGCCCGAGAGCCTCACGTCTTTGACATCGTCCGCCAGCGTTCCCTTGATGAGATCGATCAGTTTTTCATATTTTTTCCGGGTCTCTTCGATCTGAACGGTCTTTTCCTTGTCGAGGGATATGTCGCCCCGGGTGATCGAATGGAACTTCTTGTTCTTGTAGTCGAAGCCGTTGAAGATGAAGTCGTCGATATCGTCGGTCATGAAGATGACCTCGAAGCCCTTCTGCCTGAATGCCTCGAGGTACGGGGAGTTCGCGGCGTCCGCAAGTGACGACCCCACAATGTAGTAGATCTCGTCCTGCCCTTCCTTCATGTCATCGACGTATTCCTTGAGGGTCCTGAATTTCCCTTCTTCCGATCTTGTCGTTGCGAAAAGCAAAAGGTCGGCGATCGTCTCCCGGCGTGAGAAATCGAAGTGGATGCCCTCCTTCAGGACACGGCCGAATTCCTTGTAGATCTTGAGGTACTCGTCGTATTCGTTCTCCTTCATCTCCTCGAAGGTGTCGATGATCTTCTTCGTCAGGGAGTTCTTGATGATGTCGACCTGCCGGTTGTTCTGCAGGATCTCGCGCGACACGTTGAGCGGCAGGTCGGACGAGTCGACAATGCCCTGGACGAACCGCAGGTACTGCGGTATCAGGTCCTCGCAATGGTCCATGATCCTGACCCTTTTCACGTAGAGCATCGGGCCGTACTTGAAATCCCGGTAGAGCATGTTGACCGGGGCCACCGACGGTATGAACATGAGCGACGCAAACTCCGAGGTGCCCTCGGCCCTGTAATGGACGACCTTCGCAGGCGGGTGAAAATCGTGGGATATGTGCTTGTAGAAATCGTTGTACTCTTCGGCCGCGACCTCGGATTTGTCCTTGAGCCACAACGCCTTCATGGAGTTGAGCGTCTCTTCCTCTTTTATCTTGACCTTTTCGCCCTTTTTTATCTCGCTGTCGACCTCTTTCTCCACATCCATCACGATGGGGTGCTCTATGAAATCCGAGTATTTCTTTACAACGCTCCGGACCTCCCATTCGCTCAGGTAGATCTTTTCCTCTTCACGCAGGTGAAGCACGACATCTGTGCCGCGGGAATCCTTCTTCACCTCTTCCACCGTGAAGGTGCCGTCACCGGTCGATTCCCACTTGATCGCTTTGTCATCCTTCGTTCCGGCGCGGCGCGATATGACTGTGATCCTGTCTGCGACCATGAAGGACGAATAGAAGCCGACGCCGAACTGGCCGATCAATTCCGGGTTATCTTTTGCGTCCACCCGTTTCAGGGTTTCCAGAAATTCCTTTGTACCGGAACGGGCGATCGTCCCCAGGGATTCTATTATCTCGTCATGGTCCATTCCGATGCCGTTGTCGCTGATCGTGAGCGTCCCTGCGTCCTTGTCAATGCTCAGTTTTATCTTCCATGCCCCGCCGCCCTCGAGGATGGTGCTGTTCGTGAGGGACTCGTAGCGCGCCCGGTCGATGGCGTCGGAAGCGTTCGATATCAGTTCCCTCAGGAAGACCTCCTTGTGGGAATAGAGGGAATGGATCATGAGATCGAGAAGCTGTTTGACCTCTGTCCTGAATTCCATGCGCTCGCTTGTCATCTTTATATCTCCTTTTGCTGCTTAGTTTTACGGTTTCCGGAAAAACAACAATGAGAAAATAAGACACCGCGCCCCCCGCGTCAAGACCCCGAAAAAAGTTCTTAATAATATTCCCTGAACTGATGCTCCATGCTATAATGTGCCATGTTTTTGAGGGTGATTCCAAAGAAGCTCCGCAATATCATTGGGATTATCCTTGCCGTGATCCTGACCGGCACGATCGGGTTCAAGATCATCGGCGGCCCGGAGAAAAGTTTCCTTGACGCGCTCTACATGACAGCCATCACGATCACGACCGTGGGTTACGGGGACGTGATCGGTATGGATAACAGTCCTCTCGGGAAGGTGTTCACCATTATCTATGTTTTCATAGGGGCCGGCGCGATCGCGTATCTCTTTACGACCCTTGCCGCGTATATCATCGAAGGGGAGCTCAGGAAGGTCTTCAGGAGGAGGAAAATGGAAAACAGGATCGCCAAAATGAGAGGCCACTATATCGTGTGCGGCATCGGGATGGTAGGCCTCTATGTCGTCCATGAAATGTACCTGACAAAGCGGCCCTTCGTTGCCATAGACCACGATGAGACAAAGATCGACGTGTTCAGGGCGAACAATATCGACGCGGACCTCGTTGTCGGCGACGCGACGGAGAACGAGGTGCTCTGGAAGGCGATGATCGAGCATGCCCAGGGCCTCTATGCCACAACCGATTCCGACAACGACAACATCGTTATCTCCCTGACCGCCCGGCAGCTGAACCCTCAGCTCAGGATCGTGTCACGCTGCAACGATACGAAAAACATCGATAAGCTGAAAAGGGCGGGGGCGGATTCGGTCGTCGCGCTTAACTTTATCGGCGGCCTGAGGATGGCGTCCGAAATGATCCGCCCGCATGTCACCTCGTTCCTCGACATGATGCTCCGCGACAAGTACTCGCCCATGCGCGTCGAAGAGGTCCATGTCCCGGCCGATTCCCCGTTCATCGGCAGGCCGGTGAAGGATATCGATTTCAAGACGATAGGGAACCTCATGCTCATCTCCGCCCGCAAGAAGAGCGGGGAATGGGTCTACAATCCGTACCCGGATACGATCATCGAAGGTGAAATGAGCCTGATCATCATCGCCACCCCCGAGGAAAAGGAACTTCTCGTCGAACATGTGTCCGGTGGCTCGAGCGGCGGGGAGTGATCCTTACGACCTGTTTTAGCCAGTGTTGACAACGCTTTGCAAAGGATGATACCTTTGCATCGAAGGAAATTATGAAGATAGCTGTTTCAGGAAAGGGCGGTGCGGGGAAGACAACGCTTGCCGGGGTCATGGCGCGGGTCCTTGCCAATCGCGGAAAGAAGATAATAGCCATCGATGCCGACCCGGATTCGAACCTCGCGAGTGCCATCGGCATCGACGAGGGGAGCCTTGCCGGGGTCAGGCCCCTGGCGTCGATGGAAGAGTTCATAGCCGAGAGGCCCGGGGCGAAGAAAGGGGAGTACGGTTCCTTCTTCAAACTCAACCCCCGCGTCGACGATATACCCGAGAGGTTCTCGCTGACAAAGGAGGGGGTCCGCCTTATCATCCTCGGGAACATCCCCCAGGGCGGGGGCGGCTGCTTTTGCGCGGAAAACGCCCTGCTGAGGGGCCTTTTGTCCCACGTGATGATCGAGCGCGATGAGTATGTCATCGTGGACCTGGAAGCGGGGCTCGAATACCTGGGGAGGGGTACGACGGAGTATATCGATGCCCTGATCGTTATTGTCGAGCCGGGCAGGAGGAGCTTTCAGACGGCCCGGCAGGTAAAGAAGCTTGCCGATGACATCGGGATAAAAAAGGTCTGCATCGTGGGGAACAAAATAAATGGTCGCGAGGACAAGGACTTCATCCGCGAAAACCTTCAAGGCTTTCCTGTCCTCGGCTACATATCACAGAACGCGAAAATAGCGGAAGCCGACAGGAGGGGGATCTCGCCCTACGATATTGACGAGACCGTCAGGGCCGAGATAGCGGAGATCATCGAAGCCCTCGAGGGCCCCGGCCGATGAGGAAAGCCTTTGTCGCCGTGTGGCTCGTCGCCTCGACGGTCATTCTGTCCTTCTTTGCGCTTTTCATTGCCCTCTTCGGCGACCGCCAGGAGACCATCCACCGCCTTGCCCGCCTGTGGGCGCGCATGTACCTCGCCGTCGCGGGGATAGAGGTCAGGGTCGAGGGCCTCGAGCGCGTCATGTCGCCGCCGTATGTCTTCATGTGCAATCACCAGAGCGCCCTGGATATTTATGCGCTCCTTGCCCGGCTGCCCGTCTCTTTCAAATGGATCGCGAAAAGGCAGCTCTTTGCCATCCCGGTCTTCGGGTGGGCGATCAGGAAGGCGGGGTACATCAGCATCGACCGCGAAAACGCGCGTGAGGCGCTCAAGGCGATCGAAGAGGCCTCGCGGAGGATACGGGAAGGGGCCAACATCATAATCTTCCCCGAAGGGACGCGCAGTGCCGACGGCGGGCTCCTGCCGTTCAAAAAAGGCGGTTTCACGCTCGCCCTGCGTGCGATGGTCCCCATCGTTCCCCTCGGTATTTACGGTTCGAGCCGGCTTCAGCCAAAAGGCGGTTCTCTTCCCCGCAAAAAAGGGGTAATATACATTGAGATCGGTGATCCCATGGCCCTCGAGGGCATGGACAGGTCGCAGAAGACACGCGTCATGGATGACGTGAGGGCGAGCATAGAGGCCCTTATGGCCCGGGGGGTAAAGGCGCAGGCCGAGGTTGAAGGGAGAGTGGCCGGGCGCCGTGATCGTATATGAATTTGACTGATCTGAAAAAAGAGATAATAGGCGTTGCCCTGATCGGGGCCTTTCTCTTTCTCTTTGTCAGCCTCCTTTCCTATCATCCCCTTGACCCTTCGTTCCATACGGTCACGGACACATCGGCCCGCAACCTGTGCGGCAAGGCGGGGTCGTATATATCGGACGTTCTTATCCAGCTTGTCGGACTGATGAGCTATGTCCTTATTTCCTTCGCCCTCGTTTTCGGGATATTTTATGTCAGGAAAAAAGATCCGCCCAGCATTATCGTTTTCTCGTCCGGTCTCGTCATGTTCTTTCTTTCGATCGGTACGCTCCTCCAGACACTGATCGGCAGAGTGCATATCCGGGGCATGCCTGTGGAATTTTCGGGGTTTCTGGGGTCGATCCTCGAAAGGGCGCTGATGAATTTTTTTGGCAGGTTCGGCACCATCCTGATCGCCGTTGTCCTCCTTCTCATATCGGCCTTCCTTATTGTGCAGGCCCCGATCCTCGGGATCATAGAGGAGCGTGTCGCGAGGCGCAAGAAGGCCGAGCGCCGGCGCGAGATCAAGGTGACACAGGAGAGGAAGGAGGAGGAACCCCCGCCGAAGCTTGCGGAAAAAAAAGCGGCAGCCGTCCAGGAAACGTTCGAGTTCTTCAAGGAGATCGGTCCGTATAAACTCCCGGACACGTCGCTGCTTGACACCATAGAGAAAAAAGAAACCAGGGTTGACAAGGATTCCATCCAGGCCAATGCATCGATCCTGGAAAAGAAGCTGAAAGACTACGGGATCGACGGGAGGGTCACCGAGGTGAGGCCCGGGCCTGTTATCACGATGTACGAGTTTGAACCGGCGCCGGGGGTGAAGGTCAGCAAGATATCCAACCTTTCCGACGACCTCGCCATGGCGCTCTCCGCCGTTTCGATACGGATCATCGCTCCGATCCCGGGCAAGGCGGTCGTCGGTATCGAGATACCGAACAAGGACCGGGAAACCGTATATATCCGTGAGATAATCGAGTCGAAAACATTCACCGCATCACAATCGCACCTTACCCTGGTCCTGGGAAAGACGATAAGCGGAGAGTCTTACGTGGCCGACCTCACGAAGATGCCGCACCTGCTCGTTGCGGGCGCGACCGGTTCGGGGAAGTCCGTGTCGCTGAACAGCATGATCTTGAGCGTCCTTTTCAAGGCGACCCCCGCCCACGTCCGTTTCCTGATGATCGACCTCAAGATGCTTGAACTGTCCTTTTACGAGGGGATCCCGCACCTGCTCCTGCCGGTCGTGACGAACGCCAGGAACGCCAAGACGGCCTTGAGGTGGATGACGGATGAAATGGAAAGGCGCTACAGCATGATGGCGCAGAAGGGTGTCCGCAACATCGAAAAATATAACCATAAGATAGCGAGGGAAGAAGGGGAGGCATTGCCCTATATCGTCGTCGTTATCGACGAGCTCGCGGACCTCATGATGGTCTCTCCCAAGGAGGTTGAGGAATATATCGCCCGGCTTGCACAGATGGCCCGGGCATCGGGTATTCACCTCATTCTCGCGACGCAGCGGCCGTCCGTTGACGTCCTGACGGGCATCATAAAGGCCAATTTTCCCGCACGCGTGGCCTGCAAGGTCTTTTCAAAGGTCGATTCACGGACCATACTGGACACGAACGGCGCGGAGAGCCTTCTCGGCTATGGCGATATGCTGTTTTTGAGCCCCGGTATCGGGCGTCTCCAACGGCTCCACGGTTCGTATGTCTCGGAGGGGGAGATCAAGAGGATCGTGGAATTCTTGAAACAGCAGGGCGCTCCGGCATACCATCATGAGATACTCGAGGAAAAAGAGGAAGAAGACGAGATAGAAGCCCTCGATGACGAGAAATACCAGGAAGCGGTGGAGTTCGTATCGCAGAAGGGCGAGGCCTCGATCAGCATGGTCCAGAGGCGGTTCCGCATCGGGTACAACAGGGCTGCCCGCATCATAGAGCGCATGGAGCAGGAGGGTATCGTAGGGCCTTCCGACGGCGTCAAGCCGCGGGAAGTATTAAAACGATAAACGGAGTAATGATGAAGAAAACAGACAGCAAAAAGCGGGACCTGTGGTTATATCCGGCGATCCTTTGCCTTTTCTTCGCCGTCGCATTGACGGGTGTGCCGTGCAACGGTGAGGAGCCAAAGAAGGCAGGCCCGGCCGGGTCCCCGTTCGACTCGCTGAAAAAGACATACGCGGGGATAAACTCCCTGGAGGCGTCATTCCACCAGAAGATATTCGTTGCGGGCATCAAGAAGACACGGGACGCCGACGGGGATTTCTTCTTCAAGAGGCACAAGGGATTCATCTGGAAATACACGAAGCCGAAGGGAAAACTTTTTCTCTATGACGGCCGGTACATGTGGCAGGAAGAAGAGGGAAAGCCTTTTGTCCTCAAGAATAAAGTGAGCGCCGAAAAGACCGGCGGGACCTTCTTCGACCTTGTCGAGGACATCGCCCGCATTGATAACCTGTTTTCCGTCAAACAGCAGAGCATGATCGCCGGCATGCAGTATTTCGAGCTTGTCCCGAAAAAAGACTCGTCCGTGAACCTCGCAAAGCTCTGGATCGACAAGAACAACCTCCTGAGGAAGATCGAGATCCTCGAATTCACCGGCAACATCAACACGATAGAATTCTCCGACATAAAGGTGAACCCGACGATCAGCGACAGCAAGTTCGTCTACAGGGCGGAAGGGAAAAAGGA
>CALMFJ010000169.1 GCA_937862865.1 uncultured Pseudomonadota bacterium
GATCAGTCCTAGGCCGCGTACCATATAGTACTGATCGCCGAGCTCTATGGTCCTGCCGCCGACATTTGTGTTTGCCTTGGAAAGTGTCTCGATCACCTGTGAAAGCGTGATGCCGTATTTTATCAGGTCCACGGGGACTACCTTGACGACGTAGGCCTTGATGTACCCCCCGTAGCTGGCGACATCCTCGACGCCCTGCGCCGTCTTTATGTACCGCGCAATAGTCCAGTCCTGCAGGGTCCTGAGCTCCATCAGGTTGTTCGAGCCAGAAACGATGTACTGCATTACCTCGCCCATGTCCCCGGCGATGATATTAGCCTGCACCCCGTCCGGCAGTGCGATACCTGCGAGCCTGTTGATAACCTCCTGCTTTGCTTCTCTGTACGAAATGTCGTGGGAGAAGCGGCATTTTACGTCAGCCAGGCGGTAGATCGATATGGAGTTCAGCCGCTCCATCTGTCTCATGCCGGCAAGCCCCACTTCGAGAGGGATCGTGATGCGTCTCTCAACCTCTTCGGCCGATTTCCCTTCGTATATTGCGACGATCTCGATGCTTGGCGCAGAAGGATCGGGGAATGCTTCGATATTAAGGCCTTTCGCGAAAAAAAGCGATACGGCGAAAGCTGCCCCTATGAGCAAAAGCAGAACCTTGCTGTTTTTCGAGATGAAGACCGTCCATTTTCTCATGTTTTTTCCAGCTCTATGGCGCTCACCACGATAATTTCGCCTTCATTTATCCCTTCCACGGCCATATATTTCCCGGGAAATTCCTTGATTGGTTTGACCTGCTTTAGTATGTTCCTGCCGTCTTTGTGCGGCTGATACACGTAAAAGTTTCCATCCTTGTAAAGCATGGCTGATTGGGGAATGAGAGGCAGCTTCTTCTTGCTTTCCTCTATCTTTAATTTCAGGAACATGTTCTGCTTAAAGACATCCTTCCTGTCCAGGATCTTTATAAAGGTCTTCACCGTTTTCGATTCCGTATCTGAAACGTCGCTAACGTAGCTGACGATCCCCTTGAACGGAGTGTTCTCGAAGATGTCCACGTAAAAGGTCACATTGCTGTTCTTCTTGATCTTCGGCACATCCGAATCATAGATATTGGCGACGATGATGATATTCTGCGGGTCGGCGATGGTCATGAGGCCCGTCGAGGTGTCGACCTTGTCCCCGACATGCGCCTGGATATCGGCGACAAAGCCCGGGATCGACGCCCGTAACGTCACCGTGTCCGAGCAGCTGTCCCTCCTGACATCGCTGCCGGCGCTTATCCCGCAGCCGTAAAGGTTCAGCTTTTTCCTTAAGCCCGCGGAGACCGCCTCCATCTGCCGGTACGTCGCTTCGCTGTTGAGCAGATCGTTCTTAGTGACCGCGCCGACCTCGAAGAGCTCCTTGTTGAGGTTATAGATGCGCTCGGACTGTTTCAACTGGGCAACGGAGGAAAGATAGGCGGCGTACGCGTCGGTCGCGTCGGGGCTCTTTATAACGAGAAGGGGGGAGCCTTTCTTTACCCTTTCCCCGGGTTTGACGACGATCTGCGCCACCGTTCCGGGAACGTGGCTGATTATCTTTGACGCACCCCCCAGGTCCGGCTGGACGCTGCCTGTCGCCTCGACGTAGAACTGGACCTCCTGCGCGGTGACCTTGTACGTCTTCAGTTCGTTCTTCTCTTCCTTTTTCTCCTTCGCATGGCAGGAAAGGAGGAGCAGGGCACTAAGGAGAAAGAGCACGAGGGAGTACACAGATCTTCTCATTTCATTTCACCCGTATATACCTTGATGAGTTCGCTGTTGAGGATAGCCTGTATGAAGGCCTGATGATATTTTGTCATGAAATCCCTGTATGTCCTCTCCGCATCGAGAAGATCGAGGACCGTGATGCCGCCCAGCGTAAAGGCCTTCGTGCTGTTCGTCATCAGGGTGTCCATCTCGGGTTTGCTCCCGTTGTATGTCTGGAACACCCTCGCGGAGGCATTGTACGTATTGAGGGACTGCTGGACCTCCATCGTTATCACCCGCTTCACCTTCGTTATCTGGGTCTCGACCTGCTTTTTCGCTGCCTCGCTTCTCAGGATCGCTCCCTGCGACCTCGAGAAGATGGGCAGGGGGATGCTGAAACCGGCCCCGACACCATTTTTTGCAGGGTTGCCGATAGAATCATATTCCCCGCCGATACTGAAATCGGGGACCCTTCCGGCCTTCGCGAGCAGTACCGCGTTCTCGGCGGCCCTGAGCTGCCGCTTGAGGGATAAGAGGTCGTAGCGGTTCTCCTGGGCGGTGCTCACGAGCTCTTCCTCGTTGTATTTCCGGAGGTTCTCATGAAGCCTGACCCTGGCCGGCCTGCATTGCTCCTCTTTTCCCAGGAGCACGGCGAAGGCGCTCAGGTCATTTTTCAACTGCGTTTCCGTGTTGACAACGTTGTTGGCAAGCTCGATCCTTCTCATTTTGAGCTTCGTGTAATCGATCGTCGAGAGAAAGCCGGCATTATGTTTTTTCTTTGCGATCTCGAGGAGCCGGTTGTAAAGCACCAGTTCCTGTTTCGCAAAATCTGTATTGAACATGTCGAGGTTGATCGCGTAGTACAGGGTGTAGAACCCGATCAGGAGGTTCCTGATGACGTCTTTATGCCCGATCTTTGCCGCCTCGTAAAGTTCGTTGGCGGTGTTGGCCCTGTGCGTCCTCTTTCCCGCCGTTTCGATGAGCTGGTCGACACGGATGGTCAGCTGGGTGTTGTCCCCGCGGTTTGTATGGCCCCGGGAGATCTCGAGGTTGTTGTAATTGACCGTGAGGTTCGGGTTGGGTATCAGCTTCGCCGTGACATAATCCGCATAGGACTTGTCGACCTCGTACCTGTTGATGATGATGTCGAGATTGTTCTCATAAAACTGGGCCAGGGCCTCATCGACCGTCAAGTCCTTCGGCTGCGCATTGGCCGGCGTATGGCACAGCATCACGGCGAGCACCGTGAAGAGGACCGCCCATGCGCACCGCCATACACGGGGCTGCGTGAGAAATGTTGCCGGATGTTCCGGGGGATGAAAGACCACTTTTTCTACCTCTCCTGAATCGTCTTTTCCGATATCCGATCACAACGTGCTGCGATCGGACGGGCAGGCGCAACGGGCCGTAAGGGCCGTGCTGCGGCCTTTGATGCTGTGAAAACCTTTAGACGCGGGGAGGAGCTCTATCGTAATGGTTGGTAAGGTCCTTGTATTCGGAGATTTGTTCATTGTCGGCAAAGACGAGATGCTTTTCCACGTAATTGACGAAGGACGACGGATCTATCTCATGCAGGGGAATGAAAACGGTATTGCTGTCGACGCAGGTCGGGCAGCGCTCCTTGAAAGACGCCCGCGTGTCCTGATTTGTCTCAACGCTGAAAATTGAGAAGAGCAGGATAAAAACGAGGCAGACGATCACTGATCTTATCACGGGCCCGGGACGCATTGTAGTATGACATTTATCACAAAGTGTGATGGGGAGCAAACAAAAAACATAATAATATTACAAAAAGAAGTGATCCGTTACCGTTGAAAAAATTCACCGAATATGTCTTAGTTTATAAAAAAGTACGATCGGGAGGGACATGAAAATCGGGCCGGCAGCCTTCATCAGACCCATTTTACTGACGTTATTTACCTCCCTTGTCATTCTTGCCAGGCCGGCCTATGCAGTGCGCCCCTTCGTCACCGACGACGCGCGGGTGGTCGGGAACCACCAGGCGCAGGTTGAGACCTCGGTGAGGTATTCACAGGACGAGTTCACGAACCTCACGCTGGGAGCCATCGGACCGACAGCGAATTCGGAACTGACGGTCGGCTTCAGCAACGGGTTCCCTCTCGAGAAGGAATCCAACCGGAGCTACTCGATCACCGGGCCGCTCGTCCAGTTCAAATACCTCTTCCGGGAAGCCAAACCAAACAGCTACCCCGGTCTTGCCATGGCCGCCGGCGCCGCCCCGCCCTGGGGAAAAGGCGAATTCAGGCCTGAACAATGGAACGGTTTCGTCTATGCCGCAATGACGGAATCCCTTTTTGACAACGAACGGGTGCTCATCCATGGCAATATCGGGATCTCGACGAGCAGTGAAGTGACCGTCGGCACGTGGGGTATCGGTACGCAGGTCCGGTTGGTCGGGGGACTGCACGCGGTCATGGAGATCTTCTGCAACGATCCTTACTCCGGGAAGACCGGGGGTGCATACCAGGCCGGTTTTCGCCATATTATCAGCGATGCCGTGCAGGTCGACCTTACCGCGGGGTCGGGGATCTTCGGGAGCGAACAGATGCCCGCATTCGTTGGAATGGGCTTCAGGTTCGTGACGGAAAAGCTTTGGTAAGCCCGTTATCTCTACTTTTTCCGGTTAACGTCTTACGACACTTCTTACGTCTTGCGTTTTACGGTTTCCGGCAAAAAATCAATCCAGGATAAAATCCCATGCCGTGTCGTTTATCCAGATGCTGTAATAGCCGCGGCCGAGAAGCCCTTTAGGTTTGAGGATGTACATGTCCTTGCCCTGCCGTTTCGCATCGATCGCGACCTCTTTACCGAACGCGAAGCGCAGTTTTCCGAGGGGGGACGGCTGGTAGAACCCCATGGGATTTACCGTCAGGACGCTCCAATCGTGCTCACCGTAAACTATAAGAGATTCCATGTCCTTGAGAAAGAAATGGGGAGGGTTGTTCGATTCGATGAAGAACACGCCCTTTTCGTCGAAGACGATGTTGGGGAGCAGGCGCACGTAGCCTTTTGTGAGCTTTACATACGCCCCGTGCTCCTTGATGCTCGGGACGGTCTTTACGGGCACCGGCTGGCTGCCCCTTGCCGGTTTCGGATCTTTTGCATAGAGGGGCCCGGCCGCCAAAATTAAGAATAAAGCCATGCAAAGGCCGATGATAAAAATCATTCCTGATCTTTTCTGCATGTAACATCCTCCGGGATATTAGATCACTGTCACCAGGACCCTGCGTTCGCGCGGCCCGTCAAATTCCATCAGGAAGATACCCTGCCATGTTCCGAGGGCAGGCGATCCGTCCGCAAAAGGGAGACTGATCGAGGCACCGGTCAGGACGGCTTTGATGTGGGCATCGGAGTTTCCCTCCCTGTGCCGGTAAGGGCCTTCCGCCGGGGCAAGCTTTCCGAATTTCTCGATGAGATCGCGCATGACATCGGGGTCCGCATCTTCGTTGATTATTATGCCGCATGTCGTGTGCGGGGTGTACACGTGCAGCAATTTACCCGCCTGCCCCTTGATCGCATTCGTGACGCGGCCGGTAATATCGATCGCTTCGGTCCTTTTTGACGACCTGACAGAGAATTCGGGCATTGCAGTATTATCCCGCGCTCTTTTTCTTGTAGTCCTTGATGGCGGCCTGGAGCGCCTCTTCCGCCATGACGGAACAATGGACCTTTGCCGCAGGAAGCCCGCCGAGTTCCTTCGCGACAAGCTCGTTCGTGACTTTCAGGGCCTCGTCGAGCGTTTTTCCCTTTATAAGCTCCGTCGTCATGCTTGCCGATGCAATGGCCGCCGCGCAGCCGAACGTTTTGAACTTGACGTCGATGATGCGGCCGTCCTCGATCTTGAGGAATATCTTTGTGACGTCACCGCACGTGGGGTTGCCGACCTCGGCTTCCCCGTCGGCCGCCTCAATTTCCCCCATGTTCCGGGGATTTTCAAAATGATCGACAACTATATCGCTATATGGGCCCTGGGCCATGATCGTGTCTCCTTTTTACCGGAACAGTCCTGTCTCCTTGAATATAGCATAAACAGGCCATGTTGTATAATTCATTTTGCTTGAGGTTTTGAGGTGAATTTGTTAGAAACTAGCATTAAAATTGAGGAGATTGATGATGCAGAAACGGTATTTGCTCGCCCCGGGGCCCACCCAGATCCCTCCCGAAGTCCTCTTGAAAATGGCCGAGCCCATGGTCCATCACAGGAACCCTATGTTCGAAACGGTGGTGGAAGACGTCAGGGCAGGTCTGAAATTCCTCTTTGGCACCCGGAATGAGGTCCTGATATTCGCCTCGTCGGGCACGGGGGCCATGGAAGGCGCTGTCACGAATATGCTTTCTCCGGGCGACCGGGCGATCGTTGTGCGAAGCGGGAAGTTCGGGGAGCGCTGGGCCGAGATATGCGAGGCGTACGGCGTTATAACGATAAATATCGACATTCCCTGGGGAGACAGGCTGGACCCGTCCGCCGTTGAAGCGGCGCTCAAGGCAAATCCCGATGCGAAGGCCGTTTACATGCAAGCGACAGAGACGTCGACCGGCACGCTCTTCCCCTCAAAAGAAATAGCCGCTATTGTTAAGAATTATCCCGGTACGCTGATGGTCGTCGACGGTATCACGGGTGTCGGGGTCCTGCCCCTGCCGATGGACGAGTGGGGGATCGACATCCTTATCGGCGGATCGCAGAAGGCCCTTATGCTTCCTCCGGGGCTCGCTTTTGCCGGGGTCAGCGACAAGGCGTGGGAGCAGAGCAAAACGTCGAAGATACCGAAATTCTATTTCAACTGGGCCGGGGAACGCGAGAACCTGAAGAAGAACCAGACCAATTTTACCCCGGCCATTTCACTTATCACGGGGTTAAGGGAATCACTCAGGTTGCTGAAAGAGGAGGGGCTCGAGAACGTTTACCGCCGCAGTGAAATGCTTGCGAAGGCCACCCGCGAGGGGGCGATGGCGATCGGCCTCGAGATATTTTCAAAGAACCCGTCCCCGGCGGTCACCGCGATATGCGCCCCCGAAGGGATAGACGGTCAGGCTATCTACAAGACGCTGTGGAAAAAATACGGTGTGACGGGTGCGGGAGGACAGGATTTCCTCAAGGGGCGCATATTCCGCCTGGCGACCCTCGGCTATGCGGACAAGTACGACGTCATCACCGCTGTGGCCGCCATAGAGTTCACCTTGAACGATCTCGGGTATGCGTTCGGGCTCGGGACCGGCGTGGCCGCCGCGGTAAACTGTCTGAAAGATCTCTAAATGAGCAACAATAGACGGCCTGCAACCGGTTCGGTCCGCGCTGTTATCTTCGATTTTGACGGAACGCTCACGCCGCTAACGCTTGATTTTTCGCTCCTTCGCGCCAGGGTCGAACAGATCGCAAGGGAGTACGTCGATCAGGACATTATCGACAGGCAAAAAGACCAGTACATACTTGAAATGATCCATGCGATCGAGGACGAGATCGACCAGAGCACGGCCTCTTTCCGGGACAGGGCGTTCAGGGAGCTTGACAGGCTTGAGATAGAGGCGTGCCGGAACAAGGAATTGTACCCGTACGCGCGCGCCGTCCTTTCCTATCTCAAGGAGCATAACATACGCGCCGGGATCATAACCAGATCATCGGCGACGGTCATCCGGACCGTCTTTCCCGACCTGGACCAGTACATCGATGCTACGGTGACGCGCGATGACACCCGGTATGTAAAACCGGACCCGCATCAGCTTCGCATGGCGGTCGAAGCGCTCCGGGTTGAGCACGCTGCCGCCGTGATCGTCGGGGACCACCCGACGGATATCGCGGCCGGCAAGGCGCTGGGCGCGATGACAGCGGGCGTGCTTTCGGGCAGATGTTCACGCACCGATTTTGTCGACGCCGGCGCCGACCATGTCTTTGACGACATACGAGGGGTCATCGGCCTCGTGAGCTCAGGTGCCGTGCGGGCTGGCGGTACGCAAAGATGACGGGGCCCCGCTCAATTTTGCGGACGAGGTCCTCGTTGAATTGTCTGCCTGTCGATGATATATTTGCTCCATTGAACAATAAGGGAGGATAAATGAAAAATATTGTGCTCCGCGCGTTATGTCCGGCTGTCATTCTCTTTTTTCTGGTTTCGGCCGGATTCAGCCAGGATTCGTCCCAGGGGTATGAACAGGCGTTTAAGAAGGCGTATCCCAACGTCCCGTACGATTCTATCAGGCCGGGCGCGATCAAGGGCATGTACGAAGTCTCGAAGGGGGCCGACCTGATCTATTATTTTTCGGAGAAGGACCTTCTTTTTATCGGTGAGATCATAGATAAAACAGGCAGGAGCCTGACGGAGGAGCGAAAGGGTGAACTTATCTTGAGCAATGTCAAGAAGATCCCGCTCGAGAAGGCCGTCAAGATCGGCACGGGAAAACAGACGATCATCGAGTTCACCGATCCCGATTGCCCGTATTGCCGCAGGTCTGCAGCATTTCTCGAAACCCTGAAAGACGTGACGCGCTATGTGTTCTTCTTCCCTCTGCCGTCCCACAGGGACGCCGAAAACAAGGTACGTTATATTTTCTGTTCGTCAGACATGGCCAAAGCGTATGAGGAAGCCATGAAGGGTAAGCTCGACACCCAGAAATACACGGTGTGCAAGAAACCGGAAGCCGCGGAGCGCCTGGCCCTCCACAGGGAAATAGGGACCCGCATCGGCGTCAATGGCACCCCCATGTTTATCATAAACGGAAAGGACCTGGTGGTTGGCGCCAATTTCCAGGCCATAGAGGCCGCACTCGGGATGCAGGCCCCGAAGGCGCCTGAGGCGCCCGCGAAAGCCAAATAGCGGCTCAAAGTCTTACTCTACGGGAATACCATGTTTTTTGAATACAACGAACGGCGTCCCCGGATAGGCGCGGGCACGTATGTCAGTGAAACAGCCCAGGTCATCGGGGACGTTGTCATCGGCGACACCTGCTATGTAGGCCACGGTGCGATCCTTCGCGGAGATTACGGCTCGATAACGGTCGGGAACGGCACCGCCGTGGAAGAGGGGGTGGTTATCCACGCTCCCCCCGATCAGTGCTGCCGGATAGGCAGGAGCGTCACGATCGGCCACGGGGCGGTCGTACACGCGGCCCGTGTGGGTGATCGTGCCGTGGTTGGAATGGGGGCGATATTGAGCATCGCGAGCGAAGTGGGCGACGGGGCGATCATAGCCGAAGGAGCTGTCGTCAAGATGCGGCAGATCATCGAAAGAAACGTGGTCGCCGGGGGCAATCCCGCTCATGTGATCAGGGGTGTCGCTGAAAAGGATGTCGAGTACTGGAAGATGGGCAAACAGCTCTACGTGGACCTCGCCGCGAAATACCTGGAAAAAGGCATGCACCGGGTTGCAGCCATTACAGGCGATGCCGTGCCGACAATTGATGATATAATTATTGAGAGGCTGCCTGAAGGACAGGGATTCGACGGAGCGAAACGCTGGATTGATGAAAAAGGTGAATTTGTTCAGGTTTCTTATCGCGAGGATATCGGCCATGTTGCATTTTTCGAGCTGCGCAGGGGACAGACGCGCGGAAAGCACTATCACGGCATGAAGGAGGAGGTCTTTTACGTTGTCAGCGGTGCCCTGGAGGCTACCTTTGCCAGCGGGCCCCCGAACAGGAAAAAGAAAGTGACACTTGAAAAGGGCATGAAGGTCCATGTTCCCGCAGGTATTGCCCACAGTTTTTACGGGATCGAAGACTCGCTCGTCGTGGAATACAGCCCGCAATATTATGACAGGGCCGATACGGTCAATGTCGATATGGGAGGATAGGTCATGGCTGAAATAAAAAGCGCGATCCAGCTGGCCATGGAAAGGACGCAGGGCCTCGTCATGGATGATAAGGAAAAGCAGTCCATGGCGAGAAAAGAGCTCGCGTCGAGCGTGGTGTCCATATTCAGGCGCTATCGGGAAAACCTGGCCGACGACGTCGAGGCGGAGGCCGAACTCGATGCCCTGAAATGCGACAACGAAACGAAAAAGAAGATCGTCCTCGACCTCCTGGGTGAAGAATTTGAGAGCTCCGGGGACATATCGTCGTTCGACCGCCTCTTTTCATTTATCCGTTTCGTTATCGACGAGAGGTCGTACAGGGAACTGAAAGAGATCGAACGGTCTTTCGCCGACGAACTTGAAAAGGAGAAGTCGGGTATCAAGGGCCGGATCCTCAAGGACCTTAGCGAAGCCGGGATCGAGGGGGACAGTGTAGAGCCCAATGTCGAAGCCTGGCCGAAATGGCTGGAGGCGTCTTCAGAGATACGCCGGTCTTTCAGGCGGCAGATCGATGAATGGAAAAACGGAATTTCCTAAAACGTAAAACGTGAAACGCAAAACGTAAGAAAAGAGCAGGCCATCAGGCATCTGCATTCAGGATCATAAAAAAGACCGGTCAGGCCGATTTTTTTCGTTTCACGTTTTACGATTCACGGAATTCAAAGGAGACAAGTATGGATATCATCAAGATAATGCCGTGCCTCGATATGAAGAACGGGCGTGTTGTCAAAGGGGTCCATTTCGTAGATATACGGGATGCGGGCGACCCGGTGGAAAATGCCGCACATTACGAGAAAGAAGGGGCCGACGAACTGGCCATGCTCGACATAGCGGCGACGGTCGAGAACCGGAAGACCCGCCTCGAATGGGTGCGGGAGGTCTCTTCGGTCATCACGGTCCCGCTCACGGTCGGGGGCGGGATAAATACGACGGAGGATATTGAGCTTGTTCTGAAGGCCGGCGCGAACAAGGTCTCGATGAACAGTGCCGCAGTGAAGAGCCCCGCTCTTGTCAAAGAGGCTTCGGAGCGTTTCGGTGCGGACACGATCGTCATAGCGATCGACGCGCGGCGCAACAAGGCGGTACCCTCGGGTTTTGAACTTGTCGTGGCAGGCGGTACGACGCCTGTCGGCAAGGACGCCGTTGACTGGGCAAAGCAGTGCCAGGACCTCGGTGCAGGTACGATACTGCCCACCAGCATGGACGGTGACGGCACCCTGAAAGGATACGATCTTGAATTCACGAAAGCCGTCTCGGACGCCGTGACCCTGCCCGTGATCGCCTCGGGCGGCGCAGGCACGCTCGAGCATTTTTACGACGGCGTCGTAAAAGGCGGCGCAGACGTCCTCCTCGCCGCATCGGTCTTCCACTTCCGTACCTTCACGGTGAGGCAGGTGAAGGAGTATTTGAAGGGAAGGGGAATAGCGGTAAACCTTTAAAAAACGTAAGGCGTAAGGCGTGAGAGCGTAAAGCATGAGGCCTCTCTCTTTTCGTCATCCCGGCCCGGAGCACCTTTGAGGGTGGCCGGAATCCCGAAACAAGACCGTCATTCCGGTGCTTGACGCCGGAATCCAAGGTTTTGTTTTTATTGTACCTTTCTGTACTCAAATGGTGTGAACAATCAGAAAACACCATCAAAGCCAAACCTTGGATCCCGGCGTCAAGCACCGGGATGACGAAAAAGAAAAGCCTTACGCTCTTAAAAAAATCGCTTTCAGGTACTCCCCTTCCGTGAACGGGACGAGCTGCGGATGGTCGATGCCGTGGGTGTGGATCTCAAGGATGGTC
>CALMFJ010000170.1 GCA_937862865.1 uncultured Pseudomonadota bacterium
ATTCATAAAGACCTATCATCTTTACCGTTTCCGGGAACATTTTTTCATCCGTGTGGGGCAGGAACATTGCCGCCATGAACTCGTGCATGAACTGCGCGTTGTCCGACAATTCGATATTAGTCATCGAGCGGGCGATATCCGCCGTCTTCGCGAAAAAGTTGCGGGACAGTGCGGCTATCCGCGCGCCGCCGAGCGAGGCGTTTCCCAGGAAGCGGAATTTCCCGGCCGGCAGCTCGGGGAGAAGCCCTATGATCATCGCCTTTTCCACGTCGATCGAATGGCCGAAACCCCCGGCTATGATCACCGACCCGAGGTCCGTAAAAGCTATGCCGCCATTCTGAAGGAGCACGGTGCATCCGGCATAGACCGCCGCCTTCGTCCTCATGATATTGTCGAGGTCTATCTCCGTCAGCACGATGTCCCGCTCGATCCCGGTCTCGGAGGCAAAACACAGCACGTATTCCATCCCGCTGCGGCCTTCCCTCACCCGGCCCCCCTGCTTATGCAGGGAGAACTTCCCGTTGCGGTCAATGGCGCCCGCCATGAGAAGCTCCGCCACGAGATCGATGAGGCCCGACCCGCATATCCCGAGGGGGCTTTCGTGCCCGATCGTCAGGACCATCGGTTCAAGCGTTGCCGGGTTCACGTGCACCTTCTCGATGGCACCCGGGGCGGCCCGCATGCCGAACTCTATCCCGCCGCCCTCGAATGCGGGCCCGGCAGAGCACGACGCACACAGGAGCCACTCGTCGTTCCCGAGAACGATCTCGCCGTTCGTCCCGATGTCCATGAAGAGGGATATTTCATTGCCCTGCGTCATGCCCGAAAGCGCCACCCCGGAGACAATGTCGCCGCCGACGTAGGACGAAACCCCGGGGATCGAATAGACGCCCGCGTCGAGCCCGGCCATGAACCCGAGCTCACGGGCGTCCCACGGGGGAAAGGACGTCGCCGCAGGTGTGTACGGGGCCAGCATGATATGCCTGGGGTCGATGCGGTACAAGAGGTGCATCATCGTCGTATTCCCCGCGATGACGATATGCGTGATATCAGAGACATCGACCTTTGCTTTCAGGACAACGTCCGATATGAGCCCGTTTATCGTTGCGAGCACCACATCGTGGAGCTTCGCGAGCCCCCGGCGTTTCCGGCAGTACATGATGCGCGTGATGACGTCTTCCCCGTAGCTGATCTGCCTGTTGTAATCGGTAGAGGATGCGATGACCGCAGGGCCTGCCGACGAAGCGCGGCAGTCAATGAGGTCGGCGGAGATGGTCGTCGTCCCGATGTCGACGGCGACCGCATACTGCATATCTTCCCTGTTCCCCCTTGCCAGGCGAAGTATCTCACACCTCTGCGGGGCCATATCGGCGGTAACCGTCCATTCCGCCTCGCGCAGGCTCAGGCCGATGTCGCGCAAGACGCCGGGCGCCAGCACGGGTTCGCCGCAAGCAGCCCGTGCCGAAACGGCGCGCGCAACCCGCACGGCATCAGAGACATTATCGTTGATATCAGGTTTGGGAAGCTCGCAGTAATACCGCGCGACGAGGGGCCCCCGCCCGAAGCCCTGCAGGACCGCCGCATCCGCCGAAGCATTGACCTCGCGCACTATGGACGTCCGTGCCAGGACGCTTCTGTCGATCTGTGATTCGAGAGGGACCTCGACCACGGCATCGTCTGTTATCGTCGAGGCGCACGCAAGCCGGAAACCCGTCTCGCGGTCGGGCCCTGAAAGGAGCGGGGTTTCAGGGGAATCCACCGACCCGCCGGCGATCCGGACCCTGCACTTGCCGCACACGCCCCTTCCGCCGCACGAGGCATTGATGTGCACCCCCGCCTGCATTGCGATCTCGAGTAAATTATCTCCCTTTGCAGCCGGATAGACCCTGTCTATCGGCAGAAACCGTATCCTGTATTCCTCTGGCATAGTATTTTAGACATACCATTCTACCAAATTATCGTATCTTTTAACATACCCTAATTGAAAGATTCTTACGCCTGTGCAAGGCGGTTATCCCGGTCCGTTCAGTATCATAAATAAACATACGGCCTGGCGGCTCGAAATTGCTTCAACCAGTATTTTCAATAAATTAAAATTGACAAACCGTGTGCGATACTATATAGTGTTCATCATAATGAATTATGTATAGTGCGCCCGTCATAAAGAAAACATTTGAGGTCCTGTCGCTCGTCGTCGACAGCAAGAGACCGCTCGGCGTGACCGAAATAGCGAGGACGCTCGCGCTGAGCAAAAGCACCGTCTTCGGTATCTTAAAGGCCCTCCAGGAAGGCAATCTCATCGTCAAGAGCAAGTCGACAAAGAGGTACGCCGTGGGGGAGGAACTCTTTAAGATCGCAAAGAGAGTGCTCCAGGGGGGAGAGCTCAGCGCCATCGCCCGGCCGTTCATGGAAAAGCTCGTTGAGGAAGTCGACGAGACCGTGTTCCTGTGTGTCCGGGAAGACAGCGTTGTCAAGGTCATCGACACCATCGAAACCCGGAAGAAATTGAAAATATCATCGCCCGTCGGGACGCGGCTGCCTATCACGGCATCCGTTTTCTGCAAGGCATTCCTTGCCCCGATGCAGGACGAAGAGGTCCGTGCGTTCCTGAAGGAAAAAGGCCTGCCGAGGTACACGGAGAACAGCATAACCGACACGGAGCGTTTTATCGAAGATATCAGGGTGACGCGCAACCGGCATTACAGCCTTGACCTCGAGGAGTACCTCATGGGCGTCAGGGCAATCGCAGCGCTGGTCTACGCCAACAACTTCCCGGTGGGCGTCATCTGCATACTCGGCTTCACCGGATCGATGCCGACGGAAAAACTGCCCGACATGGCCGAACACCTCGTCGCCACAGCCCGCAAGATATCCGACCGCCTCTCCCAGTAACCCCTAAGCCATAACCCATCACCTATCGCCTGTTGCCCATTGCCCATTGCCCATCGCCCCATTATCCATTGACATAATTTCACCGGCGTTGTAAAATTATAAACTACCGGAGCATCAGGGAGACGCACCATATATATCC
>CALMFJ010000171.1 GCA_937862865.1 uncultured Pseudomonadota bacterium
TCCGAGCAGTTCAAATTTTGCACCTTTCAATTGCGCGGAAAGGATGCCGGTTATCCTGGCTGAGACTGATTCCTTCTCCGTGTCCGACAGCTTCGTCTTGATAAAAAAGTCGCGCGTCCCGCTCACTTCCTGGATCTGGACATCGCTTATCCCGCCCGATTCAAGGGCCTTCCTTACGTCTCCTATGTCGACCCTGTCTGAAAACCTGACCTGGACATTCGTGCCGCCCGTGAAATCTATACTGAGATTTGCCTTTCCCAGAGATATCATTACGAAAGACAAGATCCCTATCAGGACAAGTATCGCCGAAATGATAAACGCCGTTTTTCGCAGGCCGATAAAATCTATTTTCGTATCTTTAATGAGCTCCATCATGGGCGCCGCCTTATATACTCAACGTTCTGGGTTTGTATTTCGAAAGTATCCAGTCGAATATGGTCTTCGACCCGAAAACCGCTGTAAAAAGATTGATGACCATTCCAAAGATCAGCGTGATCGCGAAACCTTTGATCGGCCCGGTTCCGAAGATAAACAGGACGGCAGCAGTTATAAGAGTGGTGATATGAGAATCGAAGATGGCCACCCACGCCTTGGCATAACCACCGTCCACTGCGGCACGCACAGTTTTCCCAAGGCGCAGTTCCTCCCTGATCCTCTCAAAGATGAGGACATTGGAATCGACACCCATGCCTATCGTCAACGCGATACCGGCAATACCCGGCAGGGTCATCGTCGCCTTGAACGCGCTGAAGACGCCGAGGAGATAGATCAGGTTGAGCGCGAGGGCCACGTTTGCAATGACACCGGAAAACCTGTAGTAAACGACCATGAAGATGACAACAAGAATACCGGCGAGAAACGTGGCAAGAACACCCTTGTTGATCGAGTCCTGGCCGAGTGTCGGGCCGATGGTGATGTTCTGCACCACCTTGACGGGGGCCGGAAGCGCTCCGGCGCGAAGCACGATCGCGAGGTCCTTTGCCTCGTCGACAGAAAAACCTCCCGTGATGGACGCCTTTCCCCCGGAGATCCTTTCCCGTATCTGCGGGGCGGAATAGACCGTGTTGTCGAGGACGATGGCAAGCCGTTTGCCGACGTTTTCAGCGGTCACCCTGTCGAAGATCCGCGCGCCTTCCGAGTTGAACTCGAGGCCCACGGAAATTTCGCTGCCTATGTCCCTGCCGCCCATGTGCACCCTGGCATCCGTGAGCAATTCCCCGGTGAGCAATGCCTGCTTTTTGAGAACGATAGGCGCGGTTGTTTCCACGCCGGTCTCCCTGTTCTTTGACCGGATCTTGAGGACCTCCTCATCGGCCGGAATGGGGCCCGTCCCGCCGGCGGCTGTCGCCGCGTCATCCACAAGCTTGAACTCAAGCTGGGCCGTCTTGCCGATAAGCTCAAGGGCCCTTTGCGGGTCCTTGATGCCCGGGAGCTGAACCAGTATCTGGTTCTCGCCCTGCTTGATAATGACCGGCTCCGAGACGCCGAACTGATCTATCCTGTTGCGGATCGTTTCGAGGGCCTGGTTCACGGCATTCTCTTTGATCGACGCAAGGTCCTTGTCCGGAATAAGGAAATCGATGTGCATCAGGTCCCCTTCCGTTCTGGGGGCCCCTGCCTTGAGATCGGGAAATTTCGTCCCGACCACATTAAACAATTTTTCTTTCTGGTCGGGCCGTATGGTAACGAGAATGCTCGTCCCTTTTCGGTCTATACCGAGGAACCTGACACCGTCGGTGATCATCGCGTCCTTGAGGCTGTTCGTCTTGCGTTCAACAATATTGTCCATAAGTTTCGCGGTGTCCAGTTCAAGAAGAAGGTGCATGCCGCCCTTGAGGTCCAACCCGAGATGGATCTTATCGCTCGGAAGGTACTTCTTCCAGACACCCTCTAAGTCAACAACGTTGGGCAGGCAAAAGATCACCGACACGACAAGAAATGCAATAATGAGAATGAATCTCAGTTTTACTGACTTGATCACGTATTAACCTCATTCGGGTGGATTCGATATACTGTTGCTCAAAAAGTACAACCAAATTATAATCATGCGCCGTGTTTGTCAAGATAAATTTGCCCTTCGAGGTGATAGACTAATCGTCGGATTATGTTAGAATATAGGAACGCCCTGCCACCGGGGGGCGCACGTCTGGAGAGGACATATCCAACCGTATGGGCAAAGAACAGGTACGCGAAAAAATAGAAAGGCTCAGGAACGAGCTCGAGTACCATAATCACCGGTACTACGTGCTCGACGACCCCGCAGTCACGGACCGGGAATATGACCTGCTCCTGCGGGAATTAATACGGCTTGAAACGGAGAACCCCGAATTTGCCGATCCTCATTCGCCCACCCGGAGGGTCGGGGCCGCACCGCTCGATGCGTTCTCGACGGTACAGCATACCGTCCCGATGCTCAGCCTTCAGAACGCGATGACAGAGGATGAGGTAAGAGATTTCCACAAGAGGGTCGTAAAGGTCCTGGGCACCGGCGATGTCGAGTACGTTATGGAGGTAAAGATCGACGGGCTGGCCGTCGAGCTTGTCTATACCGACGGTGCCTTTACCCTTGGCTCGACCCGCGGCGACGGGTACGCGGGGGAAGACATCACGCAGAACCTGCGGACAATACGGTCTATACCCATGCGCCTGAGGTCCGACGATGTCCCCGTGCCGGAGCGCCTCGAAGTCCGGGGAGAGGTCTACATGGGAAAGAAAGAGTTCCTTGCCCTCAATGAGGAGCGTGAACTGACAGGCGAGCCGCTCTTTGCCAATCCGAGAAATGCGGCTGCCGGGTCCATCCGCCAGCTCGACCCCCGGATCACCGCACGGAGAAAACTGAATGTTTTTTGCTATGCGATGGGCCGCATCACCGGTATGGAATTTTCAACCCACATGGATTTCCTCCTTAACCTGCAGAAATGGGGCTTCAGGGTCAACCCGTATGTCAGGCTGTGCCGCTCTATCGACGAATTGATCGGCCATTACCGGTACATCCGGTCGATCCGGGAGGAGATGCCCTACGAGATCGACGGCACCGTCATAAAGGTGAACAGGACAGACTATCAATTCGACCTCGGCACGGTGTCCCGTTCCCCGCGATGGGCGATAGCGTATAAGTTCGAATCCCGCGAGGAAACAACGATAATCGAAGACATAGCCGTGAGCGTCGGGCGCACCGGCGCGTTAACGCCGGTCGCTTACCTGAAACCCGTCACAGTAGGCGGTGTCGAGGTTTCCCGCGCGACATTGCATAACGAGGACGAGATCGCGCGCAAGGACGTCAGGGTCGGGGATTCCGTGATCGTGACCCGCGCGGGCGATGTGATCCCCGAGGTCGTGCGGGTGATAGATGCCTCGAGGCCCGGGCGCGGCGGGCCCTTCACGATGCCCCCTGCATGCCCCGTTTGCGGCGAACCGGTCGTGCGGCCGCCCGGCGAGGCGATACGGCGGTGCGTCAACATCAGCTGCCCGGCCCAGATCAAGGGTACGATCGAGCATTTTGCATCGAAGCGCGCCATGGATATCGACGGCCTTGGCACGAAACTGGTGGAACAGCTCGTTGACCGCGGGATAGTGCGCGATGTTTCCGATCTCTACCTCATCGGGAAAGATACACTGGCCGGGATGGAACGGATGGCCGACAGGTCCGCGCAGAACATCATCGATGCCATCGAGGCATCGAAAAGGCGTCCCTTTTCCCGCTTCATTTACGCGCTCGGCATCCGCCAGGCAGGCGAGCATATTTCGGGGCTTCTGGCCGAACGTTTCAGATCGATAGAGGACCTCATGGCCGCGGATATCGGTACTCTCATTGCCATTCCCGAGATCGGGCCGGAGGCCGCAAGCAGCATCACGGCATTTTTCGCTGACCCGAAGAACCGGGGCACGATTGAGCGCATCCTTTCAGCGGGGCTCATCCTGGAATATGAACAGCACGAGGGCAAAAAGCTCTCCGGGCTCACATTCGTCTTCACGGGTTCCCTTTCCTCAATGTCCCGTGACGAGGCGCGGATCAGGGTCGAAGGCCTGGGCGCCAAAACCGCTTCCTCCGTGAGCAGAAAGGTCACTCACGTCGTCGCCGGCGAAGAAGCCGGCTCGAAACTCGACAAAGCCCGCCAGCTGGGCATCAGGGTGCTGACAGAACGGGAATTCAGGGAAATGATCGAATAGGAACGGTTCTGCGTTCTACGTTAGAAACCGTTCTGCGTTCTGCGTTCTGCGTTCTACGTTGTTTCATTCCCGGTAAATACAGGGAAAGTCATCATTCCGGCGCACCTCCCCGCCGTCATTCCCGCGAAAGCGGGAATCCAGCGGCTTTGATCTTTTTAACGCAGAACGCAG
>CALMFJ010000172.1 GCA_937862865.1 uncultured Pseudomonadota bacterium
GTTGACATGTGGTTTCGTCCGTTCAAACTTTTTCTTACCCATACTGGACCTCCGTCGCAAATTTATCTTTTCTCTTTAAATTCTCTAATATGTTCGAGGGCACGGGGTGATAATGGAAGAACTCCATGCTTGAATACCCGCGTCCCTGCGTAAGCGAGCGAAGCTGCGTCGTGTAGCCGAACATCTCGTCGAGCGGGATGTGCGAAAGGATGTGCTTAAACCCGTTCCTTTCATCAACCTCAAGGACCCTGCCCCTGCGAGAGGTGGCATCGCCGATGACCGCACCCATGGCTTCCTGGGGAGAATGAATATCGACTTTCATGATGGGCTCGAGGACAACAGGGTTAGCGCGGGAAACCGCCGCCTTAATGGCGAGTGACCCGGCCATCTTGAACGCGAGTTCGGAGGAATCGACATCGTGATATGACCCGTCGACAAGTTCGACTTTAACGTTGATCAGGGGATATCCCAGGTAGATGCCTTTTTCGAGGGCTTCCCGGATTCCCGTCTCGACACTGCCGATAAATTCCCTGGGGATGGCGCCGCCGATGATCTTGTTCTCGAATATGAAGTCGGCCCCGTCATGAGGCTCTATATTTATGACAACGTGGCCATACTGGCCCCGGCCGCCTGATTGCTTGATATATTTACCGACCGCGGACGCGTGCTTCGTGATGGTTTCGCGATACGCTACCTGCGGAGGTGATGTCACCATGTCCAGGTTATGCTCCCGCTTTGCGCGGTCCATTATGATTTCCAGGTGGAGCTCGCCCATTCCGGATAAGATCACCTCACCCGTTTCACTGTCGAGCTTGACCGTCAATGAGGGGTCTTCAACAGTGTACTTATTAAAAACGAGCCACATTTTTTTCAGGTCATCTTTCTTTTTCGGTGTTATGGCGCACGACAGAACAGGTGACGGGATCTCGATCGTCTCGAAGACAACATCGTGACCTGCGGATGCAAGCGTGTCGCCTGTTACGGCGCCCTTCAAACCGACGATCGCGCAGATATCGCCCGCTTTGACCTTCTTTACATCCTCCCGCTTGTTGGCGTGCAGACGGATTATCCTGCCAACCCTCTCGGTTTTGTCCCGCGACGTGTTGTTGACGGTATCGCCCGCATTTATTTCGCCCGAGTATACGCGAACATAGCTCAGGTGGCCTACGAAGGGATCTGTCATTATCTTGAAGACGAGCGCGCTCATGGGCTCGCCAGCGGTGCCGTCGAGGCTTAATTCTTCGCCGCTGCCCGTCCAGCACTGATAAGGGGATACATCATCCGGGGAAGGGAGATAATCGACGATCGCATCGAGAAGCGGCTGGATACCTTTGTTTTTGAAGGCGCTTCCGCAAAGGACCGGAAGGACTGTCCCCTCCAGCGTGCCCTTTCTGATGATCGCCTCTATTTCCACCTTGCTGATGTCTGCGCCGTCGAGATACTTCGCCATGAGCTCATCGTCGATCTCTGAAAGCGTTTCGAACATGGCTACCCTGAGCTCCTGCACCCTGGCTTTATATTCTTCGGGGATCTCCTCGTCCGCGCAGTCGAGGCCGAGATGGTCCTTGTCGTATCTGTTCATCTTCTGGTTAATGATATCGATGACGCCGATGAACTCATCGCCGTTCTTGACCGGTATCTGGAGTGCAAGGGGGTTCGCCTTGAGGATGTCCCGCATCATGGCGGTGCATTTGTCGAAGTCCGCGCCGGGTCTGTCCATCTTGTTGATGAAGCCTATGCGCGGCACTCCGTAGCGGTCCGCCTGGCGCCACACGGTTTCGGACTGCGGCTCGACGCCTTCGACGCCCGAGAACAGGGCAACCGCGCCATCGAGGACACGCAGCGACCTGCCGACCTCTATTGTAAAGTCTATGTGGCCCGGCGTATCGATGATGTTGATGCGATGGTCGCGCCAGAAGCACGTGGTCGCGGCGGACGTAATGGTGATCCCCCGCTCCTTCTCCTGCTCCATCCAGTCCATCGTTGCGGCGCCGTCGTCAACTTCGCCTATCCTGTTGTTGACGCCGGTATAGAAGAGGATCCTTTCCGTTGCGGTCGTCTTCCCCGCATCGATATGCGCCATGATCCCCACATTTCGTACTCGATTGTTCATTGTAAACCTGTTACCACCTGTAGTGGGCGAACGCTTTGTTGGCCTCGGCCATCTTGTGCGTATCTTCTCTCTTCTTGACCGCGCTCCCCTTGTTGTTGTAAGCGTCGATCAATTCGCCCGCCAGTCTCTCCATCATCGTCTTTTCTGAACGCGCCCGCGAATAGCGGATAAGCCACCTTATGCCGAGGGAGAGCTTTCTGTTGAGCCTGACTTCTACAGGTACCTGGTAGGTAGCGCCGCCGACACGTCTCGCCTTGACCTCGATCTCAGGCTTGATGTTGTCGAGGGCCTTGTGGAAAACCTTGAGACCTTCTTCTTTGAGTCTTTCTTCGATGAGATCTATCGCTCCGTACACGATCCCGGATGCTATGCTCTTCTTGCCGTCGAGCATGACGCAATTGATAAGCCTCTGCACCATCATGTCGTTGTACTTCGGATCGGGCATTTTTTCCCGTTTTGATATGTGTCCTTTGCGTGGCATTTCTTATGCTCCCTTGCTCTTACTGTTTCGGTTTCTTTGCCCCATACTTGGACCGGCTCTTCTTCCTGTTCGCAACGCCGCTGGCGTCGAGAGAGCCCCTGATTATGTGATACCTGACGCCCGGTAAGTCCTTCACCCTTCCGCCCCTGATCAGGACAACCGAGTGCTCCTGAAGGTTGTGGCCGATACCGGGTATATATGTCGTTACTTCGACACTGTTCGTGAGCCTGACACGGGCAACCTTACGTAAAGCCGAGTTCGGTTTTTTCGGTGTCGTTGTGTAGACCCTTACGCAGACTCCTCGCTTCTGAGGGCAGTTTGTCAAGGCGGGAGACGAGCTCTTCTTTTTGACGGCTTCTCTCCCGAGCCTGACTAATTGGTTAATAGTAGGCATCAATCCCTCCAAAAAAATAATCCCTCAGCATCAAGGGACATAGGTCATCACTTGCGCAAAAACGTTTGCTATAGTAGCCGATTACCCCTTTTAATGTCAAGAGTTTTTTGGCGCCTGTCCACGAAAAAATACCGTTGCCGGCCCTCCACGTCCTTCCAATAAAATTGGAAAAAACGTTCTTGAAGGGCATGCCGGGATCTAAATATTTGTAACTAGATGATATAATGAAAGAAAAAAGCAAAATATTTTTTTTCACACCTTCACGGCCCACACGTATTATTGGTATGAGGCTACCGAAGCTTGTGAAGCATGTCACAGAAAAGTCTTGACATCATTGACTTTAGTATAATAGTTTTCAGGATATTCATTTTCGAGGCGATTCAAAGATTTCATTACAATCAGGGGAGGTAGATGTATGTCGGATAGCACAAAAGTATTCGGTATGTCGGCGAACGCCGGAAGGTGGGTTTTTGTCATCCTCGGTATGATAATAAACCTCTGTCTTGGGGCCGTCTACGCATATAGCGTCTTCAAAGGTCCTCTTGAAAAGCTTTTCAACGCATCGGCCAAGCAGGGGAATCTTCCCTTCATGGTATTTATCGCGATCTTCGCCTTGTTCACGTTCCTCGCCGGGAGATTTATTGATAAACTCGGCCCGCGCATCGTGATGATAATCGGCGGCGTTATTGTGGGCCTCGGCTGGATGCTGGCCAAATTTTCCGGCAGCATAACCATGGTCATGATAACGTACGGCATCATCGGCGGCGCCGGTGTCGGCCTTGTGTACGGCGGGCCGGTTTCCGTTTGTACAAAGTGGTTCCCTGACAAGAAAGGTCTTGCCGTAGGGCTCGCCCTCCTCGGCTTCGGCGGTTCTGCGTTCATCACGGCACCGCTCGCCAAGGCACTTATCGCCTCGTCGGGCCCCTTAAACACCTTTCTTTACATGGGCGCCGGTTTTCTCGTTGTCACTGTTATCCTTTCGATGTTCATGAAGTTCCCCCCTGCTGGTTATAAACCGGCCGGCTGGAACCCCCCTGCCGCAGCAGCCGGTGCCGTGAGATCGTTTACGGCCGGAAGCATGATGGGGACGTCCAGCTTTTTCGGGCTCTGGATATGCTACCTTTTCGGCACGACAGCGGGCCTCATGGCGATCGGTATCTCGGCCACGGTCGGCAGGGACGTCATCGGCCTCGACATCGGCACCGCGGCTTTTCTTGTCTCCATTTTTGCGATCTTTAATGGTATCGGCAGGCCGATCTTCGGAGCGCTCGCAGACAAGATCACACCAAGATATGCTGCGATCGTGACATTCGTCATTATCGGGATAGCATCCCTTATGATGCTTGGCGCTGGAAAGGGATCGACCGCGACCTTTGCGGTTGCTTTCTGCGGCTTCTGGCTTACCCTCGGAGGCTGGCTTGCGATCGGGCCTGCAAGCACCGCGTCCTTCTTTGGGCTTGAGGGATACGCCCAGAAGTATGGCGTTGTATTCAGCGCCTACGGCCTTGGAGCGATCGTCGGCGGTATTATTTCAGGAATGGCGAAGGACACCTTCGGCAGTTACACCGCGGCATTCTGGCCTACATTGATCCTTTCCGTCGTGGGCATCATCATTGCGTTCATCCTTCTTCGCCCGCCGAAGAAGTAACCCTGAATCAGACCAGGAAAGGGGCATGGAGACATGCCTCTTTTTTTATTGCCTGGCCAGGACCAGATATTCGTATTCGTAGAGGTCCCCGACAAACTGGCAGATGATCTCCTCGGAATCGCTGTAAAGGCCGCGTGACCTGAGGACCGCCTTCACGTAATCGTTGATATCGGGACGGATAAAATCGGCAAAGGGCCCCCTTCTTACCCGGTATCCCTGACGGCCTGCTATTGCCTCCAGGTACGAGAATCTTATCGTGTATTCGTCGTGGCCCTTCAGGCGGATCCTTCTCGGGTTTCCCGTGCCAGATGCGTCAAAATACGGTCTTATCTCCGGCGGCATGGTCCATTCGCAGCTGTGCTCGCCGACGAAAATATAGGGCACTCCTGCCCCGCAGACCTTCTCCAGCATCCGCATCGCCCCGATATTCAGATTGAAATGCAAGGCCGGCTTTTCAAGACCGTACAGATCGAAGAAATGACGGACCAGTGCGATCATATCATCTGTCTCTTGCGTGCGATGTGTATGCAGGATGGCGGGGTCAACATCTGTGAGTGTCGGGAAATCCCCAAGGTTCTCGTTAAAAATGACGAGATCGAAACCCTCAAAAAAGGCCGTGCCCATCTTCGTTGCATCATTAAGGTAGTATTCCACATCATGGCCGGCCAGCGTTTCCGCCTGTTTTTTTAACAGGGCCGGCGCTATGTCGAGCATGAAAGGGCGGATGTTCCTGTTGACCTTCAGGAAGTCTTTCATCAGGTAACCGTACCCTCCGCCAATCTCGAGGACCTTCGTGATGTCCGCAAAAGGAATGTGCGTGGAGAGAAAACCGTAGAGAAGGTCCCCGTACGAAGCATCGTTTTTGAGGATCTTCCGTATCGGCGAGCCGGCGGGATGCAGCGCGTTGCTGACCGTGAGCTCCCATCCCAGCGATTCGAGGTCCTGCCTGTGATACGTCTCGGTACTGCTCAGCCGGTACAATGTTTTTTCCTCGGACATATAGCCTCACAAAAAAGAGCCCCCGGGGGTCCCGGGGGCTCGAATTACCGTGTAACGCCCTGGTCTTACTGACGGCCTTTTACGATGTCGTCAACAACTGACGGATCGGCAAGGGTCGTGGTATCGCCAAGCTGATCGAGCTCGCCGGAGGCGACCTTTCTCAAGATCCTTCTCATGATCTTGCCGGAGCGGGTCTTCGGCAGACCGGGGACAAACTGGATCTTGCCCGGTGATGCGATGGGGCCGATCTCTTTTCTTACGTGGGCAACGAGCTCTTTCTTGAGAGCATCGGTTCCCTCGACGCCTGTTTTCAGAATGATGTAGGCATAGAGGTCTTCGCCCTTGACTTCGTGCGGGAAGCCGACAACGGCCGATTCCGCAACTGCCGTGTTGAAGGAGTTGAGGGCCGCTTCAACTTCTGCGGTGCCCATCCTGTGGCCGGATACGTTGACGACGTCGTCAATACGTCCCATAAGCCTGAAATAGCCGTTCTCATCCTTCAAGGCACCGTCGCCGGAGAAGTAGAATCCCGGCTGCTGGACGAAATATGTGTTGAAGAACCTTTCGGGCTCGCCGAAGACGCCCCTCATCATGCCGGGCCATGACCTGCCGATGCAAAGCTCGCCCTGCTCGTTCATGGGTGCGTCAACTGCCGGTTTGGATGCGTCTGAACGTGACTGGAGTGCGCGGGCGTCAACGCCAAAGAACGGGAGGGTTGCGTAGCCCGGTTTTCCCGGCCATGCGCCGGGAAGTGAGGTGATGAGGATGCCGCCTGTCTCTGTCTGCCACCAGGTATCTGCGATCGGGCATTTTTCGCTGCCGATATATTTGTGGTACCAGAGCCACGCTTCCGGGTTGATCGGCTCGCCGACCGAACCGAGAAGTCTTAAGGAGGACAGGTTCCTGCCCTGGGGCCATTTTTCGCCTTCTTTCATGAGGGCGCGGATGGCTGTCGGGGCGGTGTAGAAGATGCTGACCTTGAATTTCTCGACGATCTGCCAGAACCT